>NZ_JBLZFY010000020.1:0-51008 GCF_050753365.1 Geminocystis sp. CENA526 | reverse complement strand
TTCAGTCAATTAAATAACGAGGACATATTAGCTATGTTAGACCTAAAAACTGCAAAAATGCCCAGTGAACCTGTATTCTATAAACAAGTAGTTAGTTACTGGAAAGAACGAGCGTTACAAGAAGGAGAAGCGGAGTTATTAATTCGCCTTTTAACTCGCCGTTGTGGTGCTTTATCCGATGAATTAATGGCAAAAGTTCGATCGAGTTCCATACCTGAGTTAGAATCTTTAGGGGAAGCCTTGTTAGATTTTCAAGGCATGGATGATTTAGAAAACTGGTTTCAAAACAAAACCCATGAAAACGGATAAACTTTTTTACACAATATTTCTGTCCCAACCTTCTCTGATTCATGAACTAATTCCCAGTATTCCCCCCGATAGTGAATATATTTATGATGCTCCTGTCATTAAAGACACAGAATTTCGTTTGGATGGTTTATTAACTCCCATCAGGGAAGATTTACCCTTGATATTTTTAGAGGCACAAATGCAGAAAGATTCAGACTTTTATGGTCGCTACTTTGCCGAAATATTTTTGTATCTGTATCAATATAAGGTAAAAAGATCATGGTATGGATTGCTAATTCTGAAAAATCGTAACTATGATTTAGGTTCAGAAAAATCTTATGAATTATTGCTCAATCATCAAGTCAAAAGATTATACCTAGAAGATTTACTACCATTAACGGATTTACCACCGAATCTATCGTTATTGAAACTCATAGTCACCCCAGAAACAAAAGTTTTTGACTTGGCTAAAACTATTTTAAATGAATCAGGCAATGATCAGGAATTTCAAAGACGATTAAATATAATCGAAGCTATACTAAATAGTAAATTCAGTCAATTAAATAATGAGGAGATATTAGCTATGTTAGACCTAAAAACTGCGAAAATGCCTAGTGAACCTGTTTTATATAAACAAGTAGTCAGTTACTGGAAACAATTGGCAAAAGAAGAAGGCTTACAAGAAGGACGACTAGAAGGCTTACAAGAAGGACGACTAGAAGGCTTACAAGAAGGACGACTAGAAGGCTTACAAGAAGGACGACAAGAAGGCTTACAAGAAGGACGACAAGAAGGAGAGGCGGAGTTATTAATTCGTTTGTTAAATCGTCGTTGTGGTGCTTTATCGGATGAGTTACAAAGTAAAATTAGAACTCTCTCTATTTCTGAATTAGAGTCTTTGGGGGAAGCCTTATTAGATTTTCAAGGTATGGATGATTTAGATAATTGGTTCACAGAAAATCAAAATTAATTCTTAGCAAATTCGATTATTATCAAGATTGTTGGTAATATTTACTTAACTAAGATAAAATTCTCAAAACTGTCATCATTGACCTAAATATGTCAGATACCATTATCACCGTTGAAAATCTGGGTAAAAAATATGTCATCGCCCACGAAAAACCTGAACGCTATACTGCCCTACGGGATGTCATCGCCAATGGTGCTAAATCTTTTGGGGAAAAACTGTTTAAAGGTCAAAAAACCCTCGACACTGCCGAAAGAGAGGAATTTTGGGCATTAAAAGACGTTTCCTTTGAGATTAAAAGGGGAGATAGAGTCGGTATTATTGGACGAAACGGAGCAGGAAAATCCACCCTCTTAAAAATCCTTAGTCGCATCACCGAACCCACGACAGGCAAAATCTCTATAAAGGGGCGAGTTGCTAGTTTGTTGGAAGTAGGTACTGGTTTTCATCCCGAATTAACAGGTAGAGAAAATATCTTTCTCAATGGGGCGATTTTGGGCATGAGCAAGGCGGAGATTAAGAAAAAGTTTGATGAAATTGTCGCCTTTGCCGAGGTAGAAAAGTTTTTGGATACTCCCGTCAAGCGTTACTCATCGGGGATGTATGTGCGGTTAGCCTTTGCCGTTGCCGCCCATTTAGAACCTGAGATTTTGATTGTGGATGAGGTTTTGGCGGTGGGAGATGCTCAGTTTCAGAAGAAGTGTTTAGGGAAGATGGAGGATGTAGCCCAAAATGAAGGAAGAACAGTTTTGTTTGTTAGTCATCAAATGGCGGCTATTCAAAAATTATGTTCAAGAACTTTAGTTTTATCCAGAGGGGAAGTAAAATTCGATGGTATAACTTCATCTGGAATTAATTTTTATTTACAAGATTTAGAAAATTCAACAAGAAATGTCGAAATAGTTAATTTGCCCCGTTCTGGTAATGGTGATATTCGACTCACAGGATTTTGTATAAAGGATTCCGATGGACATAAAGTTTCATCTGTAGCTTGTGGTGAGGATATAAATTTATGTTTTTATTATGAGGCTAGAAAAACAAATATTAAAAATGTCAGTTTAGGTTTTTCCATACATAATATATTTGGAGATACTATTTCTGTATTGTATAGTGATTATATGGGCTATTATTTTAATGTTAATTCTTCTAAAGGTTGTTTTCAATGTAAAATTAGAGATTTTCCATATTCTAACGGTAGATATTTTATTGGGGTGAGAATTATCAGTAATGGAATCGAACTAGACTGGCCAAAAGGGTTTATTGGTTGTTTAGATGTTGAGGCTGGAGATTTTTATAAAACAGGAACTGTTAATCATAGTGGCATAGGTTCAGTTTTAATAAGAGGTAACTGGTTTTATGATTCATTAGACTTAGAAGAGGTCACTTTATGAACTATCTTTTGCGAAAAATCATCAATGTTTATCGTCGGATATTTAATGGTATTAACTTAATTTTATATCCTCAAAATTTTTATCTCTATAAAAAAAACACTTATAATTTTCACAATATTTGTTTTTCTCAAGAAGGGGAGGATTTAGTTCTTGCTCGTTTCTTTGAAAGACAAAAAGACGGATTTTTTGTTGATGTCGGAGCTCATCATCCTCAAAGATTTTCTAATACATATATGTTTTACTTACGAGGTTGGAAAGGAATTAATATTGATCCCTTACCACACTCAATGGACAAATTTAATGAATTAAGACCAAATGATATTAATTTGGAGTTAGCTATATCTAATAATGGTGAAAGATTAGTTTATTATCAATTTAATGAACCTGCATTGAATGGATTTTCTCCAGAAATTTCAAAACAAAGAGATGGGTTAAGAGGTGAATATAAAATCATAGATCAAACAGAAATTCAAACCTATAAATTATCAGAAATTTTAGATAAATATTTACCGCCAAATCAAAGTATAGATTTTTTAAGCATTGATGTTGAAGGTTTAGATTTAGAGGTTTTGAAATCGAATAATTGGGAAAAGTACAGACCAAAATTAATTCTTGTGGAAGATTTAAGTAGATTATCTCTTAAACAAATGCAAAATTCTGAAGTGTTTTGTTTTTTGGATAAATTAGATTATGAAATATATGCAAAAACTGTGAATACACTATTTTTTATTGATACAAAAAATAAGTAAATTACTCGTATTTTTTAATATTGTAACTATCGATCCCTTCGTAGAAATCAAGTTTTTTGAGAGATTGCTTCGTTACCTCGCAATGACAAAGGGGATTTTGAGATGAGGTTCGATCGATGAAAGGGGTAGGGTTCGATCGAGTTTATAATTAGGTTCGATCGATGAAAGTAGTGGGGTTCGATCGAACTTTTGTGAGAAGGTGCGATCAAGTTTATAATTAAATTAAATGTCGTATTTGGCTATATTTTTTGGAGTTATAATGACATAATTCGTTTTTAAAGATTTTTATGGAAGTTCAGCCAAAAGAACTAAAAATTTATCTAACACCACGAGGGAAAAGTCCTTTTGAAGAATGGCTAAATTCAATCAGGGATTATAAAACTCAAGCTATTATTGATAATCGTTTAAGACGAATTAGATTAGGGAATTTAGGAGATCATAAATCTGTAGGATATGGAGTTTTTGAATTAAGAATCGATTATGGTAAGGGTTATCGCATTTATTTTGGACAAATAGAAAATACCATTATATTATTATTATGTGGTGGTGATAAAAGCACTCAAAAAAAAGATATTATTAAAGCACAGGAGTACTGGAAAGATTATGCAAACCGTGAAAACACCAACCAGTAAAAATTATCAAGATTATTTATTATCAGCTTTTAATCATCCTGAAAGAATTGCAAAGACGATCGAAGTAGTTTTACAGGATTCAGAAGATTTATCAGGATTATTAAGGTTAACTTTAACGGATATTATTGAGGCGAAAATTAAAAATAAGACTCTTAGTAATGATGCAAAATTAGCTTTTAACAAATTAGATCAAATCTTAGTCAACACCGATGGAACTGAAATTTATGCTTTCATTGCTTTATTATCAGCTTTAGGTTTAGAAATAAAAATTGATCACAAATCCTAATGATAATCTAACATTTCATCAAAAAAATAGTCGATCGTACTTTGGGCAATAAATCAAGGATGAAGTTCGATCGATCCCTTCGTATAAATCAAGTTTTTCAAGAGATTGCTTCGTTACCTCGCAATGACAAAGAAAATCGTGTGGTGTAGTTCGATCGATGAAAGTGGAGGGGGTCGATCGATCCCTTCGTATAAATCAAGTTTTTCAAGAGATTGCTTCGTTACTTCGCAATGACAAAGAAAATCGTGTGGTGTAGTTCGATCGATGAAAGTGGAGGGGGTCGATCGATCCCTTCGTATAAATCAAGTTTTTCAAGAGATTGCTTCGTTACTTCGCAATGACAAAGAAAATCGTGTGGTGTAGTTCGATCGTTGAAAGTGGAGGGGTGCGATCGAGGTTTTGTGAGGGGGTGCGATCGAGCTTTTCCAAAAAATCAAGTTTTAAGAGATTGCTTCGTATCCTGCCAATGACAAAAGAAGGGTCAGTAGCTGAAAGTATTGGGTATCGATCGAGTTTGTGTAAAAGGGAGTTTTAGGAATTGATAAAATCTGCAATCACAAGGATTTGTAAATCAGCAACACGTCTAATTTGTTGATCATTAGTTAAAAAAACATCACAATTACTTCTTATGGCTGTGGCAATCTGAAAAGCGTCTGGTAGTTTCAAACCATATTGTACTCGTAACTGTGCCGCTAAAAGAGCAATATTTGTCTCAATTGTAACCATGTTAATTGACTGATGATGTAATAAAAAATCGGCGAAATCTTGTAGTATTTTCTTTTGTTGTTGTTTTAGAGGAATAATGAAGCATTCGGCTAAAGTTACGGGAGAAATGATCCCTTTCAAACTGCCATCATCTAATCTATCGATTACTTTTTGCATTACATCCCCATAGATAGGATGATTTTCCACATAATAGATTACAGGTGCTGTATCAAGAAAAATTCTTTGAACACCGATTAAATAATTATCTAATTTCATTTATAGCTTTTATTGTCTAAGATTTACCATTGCTCACGTTGTTGATTAATCCAAATTTGAGCATCTTCCCCATTTAATAAATCAGGACAAATTCCTCTAAATTCTTTTAGAGAGCGTTCCGATTTGAAGCCAGAATTGTGAGAAATATATTGAAGTAACGCTTCATATTCTGAATTTTCAATAAATTGATGATTAGAGAATGATTGCTCTTGAATTTTTTGTTCTAAATAACGAAAAACTTTTATTTGTTCAGGTTTATTTAAACTATCAATTTGAGTGAAAATTTCTTGTAAAGTAGCTTTCATTTATTTTTTTTGTTTTTTATTCGACAAAGTTTATTTTATCAAAATTCGATCGAGTTTATAATTAAATTAGATGAGCAAATTTCGTTTAAGTACCGATAATATGAATAATAAAGTAACCCTCGAATTACCCTCAGAATTAATATCAAATTTGACCCTTCACGCTATAATATCATTGTGATTAAAACATTTAGATATTTAATTAAAGAATCATGGAAACTTGTATTAATTTTAATAAAGAAAATCAAGAAAAACTCCAATATATTCAAGAAAAAACTAATCAAGATATAGAATCTTCAATTATTACAGCCATTGAAATTTATTTTAAACAAATAAAATCCCAAGAAGATCCCCTCGCAAGACTCAAACAAAGTCCTTTAATTGCGAGTTTTGAAGGAGATGCGGATTTATCCGAAAACTGCGAGAAAATTTTCCGTTATTCCCTAGAAAATAAATGATTATTGCAGATACAGGCTTTTTTTTAGCTTTATTCAACTCTAAAGATAAATATCACTTAAAAGCTCAAAGTGTTTTATATAATTTCACTGAATCTTTAATTGCTACCCACCCAGTAATTACAGAAACTTGTTATTTGCTTGTAACGAAGGGAGGAGGAATTAAACAAGAATGTCAATTTTTAAAAGATATAGCTGAAGACGCTTTTAAAATTTTTGAATTAAAGTATCAACATTTCCATCGGATGGCATTACTAATTAATCAATATCAAAATTTGCCAATGGATTATGCAGATGCTTCCTTAGTAGTTTTAGCCGAAGAATTAAACGAAGGAAGAATCATTCTTTTGTGATAATATTCAATACAATAATATGAAAACATTAACAACATAAAACGATGAGTTACGATAGTATTCTCAAATTCCTCATCGATGAATATACAAAACCGATTTTAAGTTGGTTATTAAACCGAGAAATTAACGAAGAAATCGAAATGTTACCTACAGAATTAAATATAGAACCCATTAGAGCCGATGGAGTATTCTTTTTACAAGTAGGCAATAAAATCATTCATCTGGAATTTCAAACTCGACCAAAATCAGATCCCCCTTTACCGTTAAGAATGTTAGATTATTGGGTAAGATTATATCGTCTGCATAAACTTTATGAAAAAAATCTGCAATTAGAACAAGTAATCATTTTTCTGCGTAGAGATACTTCCCCCAAAGTCTTTGAAGATAATTTTCAACTAGGTAAGACAACCCATTATTATCGAGTAATTAGAATTTGGGAATGTGATCCCACTCCTTTACTCTCTAAACCAGAATTGTTACCCTTAGCGGTATTAGCAAAAAGTGAAAAACCAGAAATGCTATTATCTCAGGTAGCAGAAAAAGTAAACGCCATTGAAAATCAACGGCAAAAAAGTAATATTTCCGCTTGTGTGGAACTATTAGCAGGTATCAACTATTCGGAGGAATTAATCAAAATGTACTTACACCACGATATTTTAAAAGAGTCCGTCACCTATCAAAGGATTCTTAGTGATGGTTTTGAAAAAGGTGAAATGGCTTTAGTCAGTCGTCAACTCAAAAAGCGTTTTGGGGAGATTTCCGAAACTATTAAACCTCGTCTTAACACTCTATCTGTAGAACAATTAGAGTTATTCGGAGAAAGTCTGTTTGATTTTAACACCTTTGAAGATGCGATCGACTGGTTAAATCAGGTTAATAAATAGAAAAGAGAGTTCGATCGTTGAAAGTGGAGGGGTTCGATCGAGGTTTTGTGAGGGGGTGCGATCGAGCTTTTCCAAAAAATCAAGTTTCAAGAGATTGCTTCGTATCCTGCCAATGACAAAAGAAGGGTCAGTAGCTGAAAGTAGTGGGTATCGATCGAGTTTATAATTAAATTAGATGAGCTAATTTTGTTTAAGTATTGATAATATGAATAATAAAGTAATCCTCGAATTACCCTCAGAATTAATCTCAAATTTGACCCATCAGGCTTGGGAAAAACAAACTACCCTTGAACAGATGATTGTCGATTTCTTATGGCAATTAAAGGAAAATCAAAATAGAGAAGAAATAGACCCGATTACCCCTTTGTTAGGTACTTTAAGAGGAGAAATGGATGATATAGGAGAAAACCATGATCTGTATTTAGGTGCTAATTTGGCACAACAGAAGGAGGATTAAAATTGAATCAAATATTTGTCGATACTTCTGGGTGGGCAAATTTATTCATTGTTATCTCGCAATGAAAAAAGAAAATCGTGTGGTGTAGTTCGATCGTTGAAAGTGATGAGGTTCGATCGAACCCATAAAAAATGAAACATTAAAAATATGAGCGAAACATTTACTAAAATATTAAAGTTAATTAAAGCGAAAGAAGTTAAAGTATCGGCTCATGGATATGATGAATTGGCAAACGATAATATTTTTATTAAAGATATTCTGAGAAGTATTGAACAGGCTCAAATTATTGAAGATTATCCTGACTACGGAAAAGGGGCTTGTGTTTTGTTATTACAAATAGATAACAAGGGCTTACCAATTCATACGGTATGGGGGATTCCTAAAAATGCCGATTCTCCTGCCGTTTTAATCACCGCCTATCGTCCAACCTTAGAGCGTTGGGAAAAAGACTACAAAACTCGAAAATAAATACTATGAACAGTACTAAAACTCAAACTAAAATTATCCGTCAAGGTAAATATATCGCTGAAATTGAAGTTATGCTTACCTATACTAACGAAGATTGGTCTCCTTATCTATCCCTTGAAGAAGCTCAAAAACTAGATGATTTACGCCTTGCCTTACAAAATAACGATCTAAAAACGGCGACTCAACTTGCCCGTATTTACCAATTAACTCCCGTCACTGTATAGTTTTAAATATTACTGATTGAATTAATCTCTAATTTTAAGAAATTGCTTCGTTACCTCGCAATGACAAAACAAAGTTCGATCGAGCTTTTGTGATGAGAATCGAACCCGAAGAAATTATAATAATAGGGTGAAAAAATATAAGTTGATTTATGCTTAATACCCCCGTTGCCTTAATTATCTTCAAAAGACCAAAACAAACTCAACAAGTCTTTAACGCCATTCGTCAAGCTCAACCTAAACAACTATTCGTTATTGCTGATGGTGCGAGAAACCCCGAAGAAGTAGAAAAATGTCAACAGGCACAGGATATTATTAAACAAGTCGATTGGGATTGTCAAGTTTATACCAACTATGCAGAACAAAATTTGGGGTGTAGGGAAAGAGTTTCTAGTGGTATAACATGGGTATTTGAACAAGTGGAGGAAGCTATAATTTTAGAGGATGACTGTTTACCCCATCCTTCTTTTTTTCGCTATTGTGAAACCCTACTTGACTATTATCGAGAAGATGAACGAGTCATGGTAATTACAGGGGATAATTTTCAAGGGGAAAATAAAAGAACACCCTATAGCTATTATTTTTCTAAATATCCTCATTGTTGGGGCTGGGCATCTTGGCGACGGGCGTGGAAATATTGGGATTATAAAATGAGTAAATGGAATGAATATAAAGATTTAGACTTTATTAAATTTGTTCACGAAGATCCCTACGAACAAAAGTACTGGACACAAATATTCGATCGACTTTTTTTAGAAGGAAAACCCGATACTTGGGATTATCAATGGACTTTTGCTTGTTGGTCACAAAATGGCTTAACGGTGTTACCTAATGTTAATTTAGTATCAAATATAGGTTTTGGAGAAGATGGCACTCACACTTTTGGGGATAGTCCTTTTGCCAATATGCCCACGGAAGATATTGGGGAGATTATTCATCCTCCTTTTGTGGTGCAACATAAAGAAGCAGATTTATATACTTTTGACCATAATTTCGGCGGTTTAGCCATGAAGGAAGCGGATACTTTTAAAGCCAAGTTACGTTCTCGTGTAGGTAGGGTAAAAGGTAAGATAAAAAAATTGGTCAATATATAGCAATTAACAAGAATGATCAAAGAAATTAGGTGATGACTTTATCCAATTATTCGCCCTTAACTTTATCGGCAAAATCTCAGAAACAATTAAGATTCGATCGAGCATGGCAAGTTGCGATCGAAGCTAATAAATTATTAAAAGAAAAATATGGTGTTCAAACAGTAGCAGTTTTCGGCTCACTGTCTCATATCGATAAATTTAGAGATAGTTCTGATATTGATTTAGCAGTATGGGAGTTAAAAGATCAAGATTATTATCGAGCTTTAAGTGATTTATTGGAATTAAATCAAGAATTTTCCATAGACTTAGTTCAATTTGAAACCGCATCTATGCCCCTACAAAATACCATTAAAAATCAGGGCATTATTGTAGATAAAATAGCTTTTAAATATCCATTAGTAAGAGCTAAAAATCAACTAAAAATAATGAATAAATATTTACTTTTAATAGGAAAAATAGAGCAAGAATTAAAAGAATTAGAAATTTTAGTTAATAGTAATAAAAGATTATTAGACAAAATAAAAATAACTCAAGATGATGATTATTTAGGAAGTATTGCTTTAAATTTGCACAGTTTTTATTCAGGAATTGAGCGTATTTTTAAACAAATTGCCCAAAGTATTGATAAAAATATACCAGATCAAGCAGACTGGCACAGACAATTATTAAGACAAATGACAATAACAATTCCTGATGTGCGTCCTTCAGTTATTAGCTCCGATACTAAAATAATATTAGATGAGTATTATTCTTTTCGTCATGTCGTCAGAAATATTTATAGTATTAATCTAAAATCTGAACGAGTACAAGAATTGGCGATCGAACTTCCTAATTGTTTCCATTTATTACAGGAAGAATTAATAGATTTTATCAAAATAATGCAGGAAAATATCAATGAAAACCGATAAATTATTTTACACAATCTTTCTTTCTCAACCATCTCTAATTCATGAACTAATTCCCAGTATTCCTCCTGATAGTGAATATATTTATGATGCCCCCGTCATTAAAGATACAGAATTTCGTCTGGATGGTTTATTAACTCCCGTTAGGGAAGATTTGCCTCTGATTTTTTTAGAGGCACAAATGCAAAAAGATTCAGACTTTTATGGTCGATATTTTGCAGAAATATTTTTGTATCTGTATCAATATAAAATTAAAAGATCATGGTATGGCTTATTAATACTCAAAAACCGTCAAGATGATTTAGGAGAAGAATTACCTTATGAGAATGTCTTAAATACACAAGTAACAAAACTATATTTAGAAGATTTACTACCATTAAAGGATTTGCCTCCCAATTTATCTTTATTGAAACTCATCGTCACCCCAGAAACGGAAGCAGTAGAGTTGGCGAAAAAGATTTTAGATGAATCAGACAATGAGAGGGAATTTCAAAGACGATTAAATATCATCGAAGCTATACTAAATAGTAAATTCAGTCAATTAAATAACGAGGAGATATTAGCTATGTTAGACCTAAAAACCGCAAAAATGCCCAGTGAACCTGTATTCTATAAAGAAGTAGTTAGTTACTGGAAAGAACGAGCATTACAAGAAGGAGAAGCGGAGTTATTAATTCGTCAATTAACTCGCCGTTGTGGTGTTTTATCCGATGAACTAATGGAAAAGGTTCGATCGCTCTCTATTCCTGAGTTAGAGTCTTTGGGAGAAGCATTATTAGACTTTCAGGGTATGAGTGATTTAGAAAATTGGTTTCAAAACAATAACAATGAAAACAGATAAATTATTTTACCGAATTTTTCTCCGTCAACCGTCATTAATCGCTGAATTAATTCCCCATATTCCCCTTGATTGTGAATTTGAATATAATGCCCCCGTCATCAAAGAAACGGAAACTCGTTTAGATGGTTTATTAACTCCCATGAGTGATAACCCAAATATTCCGTTAATCTTTCTCGAAGCACAAATGCAAAGAGATACAAAATTTTATCGGCGCTATTTTAGTGGAATATTCAATTATCTTGATCAATATGAAACAGAAAGAAATTGGCATGGTTTACTAATTGTATTAAACCAAAAATTAGAGTTAGGGTCAGAAATGCCCTATCAAAACTTGCTGAATACTCAAGTAGAAAGATTCTACTTAGAAGATTTATTACATCAAGACAATTTAAGCCCCAATTTAGCACTACTAAGATTAATCATAACGCCTGAAGCTCAAGCACCATCAGAAGCGAGACAAATTTTAAACAGTGCCACAACGGAAATAGAATTTAGACTAAAATTGGACTTAGTAGAAGCGATATTGGTGAACAAATTTACTCAATTAAGTATAGAGGAGATTCAAAAAATGCTAAATCTGAGAGAAGCAGACGTGACTCAAACCCGCTTTTATCAAGAAGTTTTACAAATTGGTGAAAAACGAGGTGAAAAACGAGGTGAAAAACGAGGTGAAAAACGGGGTGAAAAACGGGGTGAAGCTAATCTAGCTATTCGCCTTTTAAAACGTCGTTGTGGTGATTTAACTCCTATTCAAGAGGAAAAGGTTCGATCGCTCTCCATTCCTGAGTTAGAGTCTTTGGGAGAAGCCTTATTAGATTTTCAAGGTATGAGTGATTTAGAAAATTGGTTTCAAAACAATAACCTTGAAAAAGATACTATAGAATCCTAGAAAAAAAATTAGATATTTTAATTAGAATAAACTTAGTCATAAAATACAAAGTAATTTTTATTAATATTGATTGTCGATCGAGAGTTTTGGGACAATTATTCACTATGAAAATATGACTTAAAATTCTTAAAACGTAAATCAATCAACTAATTTATTAACGTTAATCTACAATTTAAGCTAACTGAATTTATTTAATAATTAGAATATGTTAATTAGTTCTCAAATCAACCAGAATGACTATCAAGAAATCCAAAGACTAATTGGTCAATTTTCTGATAATTCTCTTGAACTATCTCAAGTGTGGCAATTAATTTATCAAAAAATAGAAGAAAAATCTTTAAATTGGACTAAAATTCGTACCTTAGAACTAATTTCCAAATTCGTTTACCCATTGAAAGAGTTTAATAATAATCATGTTAATAAATTAAAATATAGAGTAAAAATGCTAATTACTAATCCTGTCATTTTTCTCAAAAAACTTAAAGCTAAACTTAATAAAAACTTAAATAAAAATAATGATAAAAAGTCCATTAACCAATAGTGAAAATGTTACTTTACTAAAAACTTTACTTTCTGAGCAATTAATTTCTGATTGGAAAAAAAGTTTTAACATAGATATTAGTAATGAACTAAAAAACTACGATAAAATATACCTCTATCAATGTAATGATAGTCAGTTGAAGTTTTTTATACCCTTTGATATTGCAGGTTCAGATAAATTATATGAACAATTACAAAAATTTTATTGGTATTATATGCCCCGTAAATGGGAGCATGATATGGCAATTCAAGATTTATTAGATTCCGAACAAATATTAGAAGTGGGATGTGGAAAAGGAGCTTTTGTTTCAAGGCTTTCTCAAGAATATAATCTCAATGCTTTGGGAATTGAATTGAATAAAAATGCTGTTAAATATGCTCAGAATTTGGGTATATCAGTTATTGAAAAAAATATTTATGATTTAGCGAGTGAAAAACCTAATTCATTTGATGCGATTTGTACATTTCAAGTCTTAGAACATATCCCTAATTTTTTACAATTTATAGAAGCAATGATTAAGTTATTAAAACCCAATGGAAAACTAATTATTTCTGTTCCTAATTCTCTCTCTTTTTCAAAATATTCTGAAAATAACTTGTTGGATCAACCTCCCCATCACGTTACCCAGTGGAATGAAATAGCTTTTCGTGAATTAGCAAATAAATTTTCTTTAAAAATAAAGCATTTTAAACTTGAACCACTAGCAGAATATCATGTTGATTGGTATGTAGCAACTCAACTATCAAGGTTACCAAATATTAGATTAATAAAAAGTATTGCGTATCGTATAGGAAATAAAATTATTAAGCCATTATTAAATTTATCAATTATTCGGAATTTGATTATTGGTCATACTATCTATGTATGTTTTGAAAAATAAATCTAATTTATCGGTTTAGTTATTATCTTTATATGCCTATATTTTCTACAGAAAAGCTCGATCGAATTTTGCTCGATCGTCAAAAGCGGTGCTGCGCGATCGCACGAAGCTGTAAAATATCTTGCTAAAGTCAGAGGTGCTATGATTGGAGTAGAGGAAACTGAAGCCTTTATATTAGTTAGAAATATATCGAGATAAATTATGGTTGCTCAACTTAAAGTCAAATACTATACCCCAGAAGAATATCTGGAATTAGAAGAAAAATCAGATACCAGAAATGAATATATCGACGGAGAAATAATTGCTATGACAGGGGGTGCAACTAATCACAATCAAATCGCTGGTAACTTTTATCGGGCTTTTCCCTTAACTATTAACGATAAAGACTATTACATTTATATCAATGATGTAAAGTTATGGATTGAAGATTATCGTTTTTATACCTATCCCGATTTAATGATTATCGAAGGTAAACCTCTTTATCAATCTGATAACAATACGATCGTAATTAATCCAAAAGTAATTATTGAGGTTTTATCGGATTCTACTCAAAAGTATGATAAAACAGAAAAATTTAGAGCCTATCGATCCTTACCTAGTTTACAGGAATATATTCTGATTTCGCAATCTGGTTATTATGTCGAACAGTTTATCAAACAAACTGAACAACAATGGTTATTTAATGCCATTGAAGGGGAAAATAATCAGCTTTCTTTAGCTAGTATTGACTTCTCTATTTCTTTTAATAATTTATATCAGAGAATTATTTTTAATTCTTAATATTTGTAGTTTGCAATAGTTTAAAAACAGAGGATGATATTTTATCCGCTTCGATCGCGCAGCGCCACTTTGAGTGATCGAATCTTGCTCGATCGTCATTTAAAACTAGAACAAGAAAGACAAAAACCGTCTCTTAATTTTCAAAACCGATCTTAACGCTCAACTGTAATTAGTCAAAATAATTGAAGAAAAGTTAAAGCAACAATGAACAATCATTCCCCCAAAGTTTTACAACTTAATCAATCCGACATCAAAGGCGGAGCTGCGATCGCAGGTTATCGTTTACATCAAGGATTACTACGCCAAGGCATCGACTCAAAATTATTAGTAGGCAATATTGCTACGGATGACGAAAGAGTGGAGGGAGTTAAGAGAAAATATCGCCTCGAAAATTTACTTTATCGCTTCACCTCACGGTTAGGTTTCAACTATCTTAATCTAGTTAGTTCTTTCGATATACCTCAACATCCCTTTTACCAAGAAGCAGATATATTAAACTTTCATAACCTCCACACAGGCTATTTTAACTATCTTGCTATTCCGAACTTAACCCAAGCAAAACCTGCGGTTTATACCCTCCATGATATGTGGAGTTTTACTGGACATTGTGCCTATAGTTATGATTGTAATAAGTGGCAAGCTGGTTGCGGAAAATGCCCTTATCCTGAAGAATATCCAGCTATTAGTCGAGACACAACGGCTTTAGAGTGGAAACTAAAAAACTGGGTTTATAATCGTTCTAATATAACTGTTGTCAGTCCTAGTCAGTGGTTAACGGATCAGGCAACAAAAAGTATGCTCAATCAGTTTACCATTAAAACCATTCCCTACGGCATTGATACTAATGCTTATCAACCTTTAGATCAAGAAAAATGTCGTTACCTTTTAGGCATTGAAAATCAGCGAAAAGTCTTGATGTTTGGAGCGGAAAGTTTAAAAGCCACGAGAAAAGGAGGAGATTTATTATTATCCGCTTTACAAAAATTACCTCCCAGTCTGACACAAGAAATTACCCTTTTAACCATTGGTAGTGGAGGACAAAGTATTGCCAAATTAGTGGATATTCCCCATGTGGATTTAGGTTATGTCGGGTGCGATCGACTTAAATCTATTGCTTATTCCGCCGCCGATTTATTTATTTTTCCTACCCGTGCGGATAATTTGCCCTTAGTTTTACAGGAAACCATGGCTTGTGGAACGCCCATGGTATCTTTTAATATTGGAGGTGTACCTGATTTAGTACGTCCGAATATCACTGGATATTTAGCCCCTCCCGAAGATGCCCAAGATTTTGCTCAAGGTATTGTGCAATTATTGGAAGATGATAATTTAAGGGAAACTATGGCTAAAAATTGCCGAGATATAGCCTTAACGGAATACCCTTTAGAATTACAAGCTCAAAGATATATCACACTATATCAGGAAATTTTAAACAATGGTTAGGTGCGATCGAATCCATTAAACTTAATAAATAACTTTGGTTGGTTTTAATTAATGCCTATATTTTTTACCGAAAAGCTGGAGATCGAAAGGTTCGATCGTCATTTAAAACTAGAACAGAAAAAATAAAAACTGATTTGAAAATTATAAATGGAGTAAATTAAATCATGAAAAATACTATTATATTTGAAATATCTCAAGAGGAAGATGGAGGATTTGTTGCGGAATGTTTAACGGAAGATATTTTTACTCAAGGAGATACTTGGGAGGAATTAAAAACAAATATTAATGAAGCAGTTAAAGGTTTTTATTTTGATCAATCCACCTATCCCAATGTTAAGTTACACCTTGTCAAAAATGAAATGTTAGTAGTTAAATAGACTCATTTTTTTATTATAAATATGCCTATATTTGCCACCGAAAAGCTCGATCGAATCTTGCTCGATCGTCATTTAAAACTAGAACAAGAAAGACAAAAACTGATGATTAAAATCAAACAATGGTTAGAAGAATTTAGCAACGAATACGGTATTACCAAAGCATATATTTTTGGTTCTGTCACAAAAGAAGGGAGATTTCATGAAAATTCAGACATTGATATAGCCATTGAAGATATTTATCCTGAAAAATATTGTTTAGCCATCAGTTTATTATCCACCTATTTAGAAAGAGACGTGGACTTAATTAAACTAGATCAATGCCATTTTAGTCAAAGAATACGTCAAACAGGAATTGTATGGACAAAAACCGTCTCTTAATCTTCAAAACTGATCTTAATGCTCAACTACAATTAGTCACAATAATTGAAGAAAAGTTAAAGCAACGTAGTGAAAACCTAAATTCAGAAGATATTATTCGTTTAGAAAGTGTTGCTTATCAAATTCATAATCTTTATAATGCCGTTGAAGATTTATTGAAAATTGTAGCTACCTATTTTGAAAATAATATTACCGATAACAGTCAATGGCATAGTGCTTTATTAAGAAGAATGACTCAAGAAGTATCTGGCATTCGCCCTGCTTTGCTGTCTTCCGAAAGTTACTCAATTTTAAATAGTTTAAGAGGATTTCGTCATTTTTTCCGTCATGCCTATGGTTCAATGATTGAATTTGAACAACTTAAACTGAACCTAGATAAAGCCTTAGTTTTGTTATCCTATTTAGAACAGGATTTAACAATATTTATGGAAAAAATTGAAATATAATTTAATAATCATGCTATATGAGAATATGATCCCCCCTAACCCCCCTTAAAGAAAGGGGGAACTTATTGAAGATGTCGATCGAACCAATTTTAGAATTAATTAAATCAGGAGAAAATTCAAGGGTTGAGTTTAAATCAACAGAATTTCGCAATGAAAGTTTAGCCAAAGAAATCGTTGCTTTTGCCAATATGAAAGGTGGCACAATTTTAGTAGGGGTGGAAGATAACGGAGAAATCTCAGGAGTTGAAAATGTTCCCTTATTGATGGAAAAAATTATTTCCATTTGTCGTAATAATATTCAACCATCTCTCATTCCTGAATTAGTCTCCATTGCCTATGAAGATAAATTTATTCTGAGGATTGAAGTGGAAAAGGGCATTTCCAAGCCTTATAAAGTCAAATCCCTTAATCATTACTATATTAGAGCAGGTAGTGTGTCGATCGAACCGACTCAAGAAGAATTAATTAGACTCTTACAGGAAGGAGGACAATATCACTTTGAAGTGTCTTCTCTGCCTCGATCGGGAATAATGGACTTAGATCCTTTAAAATTAAACTATTATTGTCAAGAAATTAGGGGCATATCAGAAGACGAAAATAACCCTCGTGCTTGGTACAATTTACAAATTCTTGATCAAGAAGAAAGATTAACTATTGCAGGTAGTCTTTTTTTCTCTCGACAAATAGGGCGAATATTACCCCAAGCAGGAATTGAGTTAAATGCTTTTACAGGAAATGATGTTACTTCCCCTTTAATTGATAGTCTGACTTTAACCGAAACTATTCCCGAAGGCATTCAAGCAGGAGAATCTTTCGTGAAGCGTAACTCTCGTCATTTTCCTGTTTTTAATCAAGAAGAAACTCGCCGTCACGATATACCCGACTATGAACCGTTTGTGATTCGAGAATTATTGGTTAATGCCTTTGCTCATCGGGATTGGTCTATTTTTGGTCAATCTATTCGTCTATCATTATTTAACGATCGTTTAGAGTTATTTTCCCCCGGTGGTTTACCCAATACTTTAAATCTCGATCGAGCTTTAGCAGGTATTTCTTATTATCGCAATCCTTTAATTGCCCAAATGCTCAAAGATTATGGTCTAATGGATCGTTTAGGACGAGGATTATTAAAAATCATCAAATTCTACCGTTCTAATCAGCTTCCTCCACCGATATTTGAAAATACTGATACTTATTTTAGATCGATCGTGTATAAACCATAAAATACTCATCAAGCAGGAATTTTGTGATTAGAAAATTGTATAATCTCACTGAATCCTTTTACCCTAAGTCAAATCTTGAGTAATTATATGCAATATCAAATTTTTATCCAAAGTGAATCTGAACAACGTTTTACTGCTGAAATAGTTGGGATGTCTAACTTAGTGGCAGAAGGCACAACGGAAGAAGAAGCAGTGCAAAAAATCACAGCAACTTTAGAAAAAACAGTTTCTAGGGGTAAATTTATGAACATAGAAATTCAGGAACAAGAAAAGATTCCGCCAATGAAATATATGGGGATATTCTCTGAGGATCAAACATTTGACGATTTTATGGAAAAATTGAAATTAATTCGTCAACAGGCAAATGAGATGACTGATTAATTATGGCTAGATACATTTTAGATACCGATCATCTTAGTTTGTACCGACGAAACTATCCTCCATTAATAACTCGTTTATTGAAAGCTCAAGTTCAACTGACAACAACGGCGATTAACGTAGAAGAACAATTAAGAGGACGTTTAGCACAAGTCACTCAAGCAAAAGGTGGATTTACCCGCACTGTTGCTTATCAGCGACTAATTGAAACAGTTATGCTTTTGTCAGAATTTAGAATTTTACCCTATGATGGGAGATCAGATATAATTTACCAAAACCTCAAATCACAGCGTCTTCGAGTTGGTACTCAGGATTTACGAATAGCATCGATCTCCATCACTCATAATGCCATTTTATTTTAAACTATTGTCCCAGCCAAAAAATAACATTAAGTTATGTTACTATTTACAGTTACTCCAAATAAAAACCGAACACTAAGGAATAGAATAATTAGAAAATAATTATCTTTATTTTCGCAGATACTGTTTGATTCTTAATTGAAATTACGATATCTCCTGTTCAAAAATTATGCTTTAACTGACAATTCCAAAAACTATGATTTAATCATTTACTATATCAAGCCGATGTATGATCAACTGCCGAATTTATTAGTAATATCTGCCCAAGTTCCAGAAACAGCTTATTCAGGGTCGATAGTATTATATCGTCTTTTGGAAAGTTATCCTTCAGACAAATTAGCTGTTATTGGTTCTCCAGTTCAAAAAAATTCCAAAGTTTTAAATTGTAAATATGAAAAATTAAAATTGCCCTTTCAACGACTTAGCACCCGTACTAGATTTTCTCGTTTAATTCGTTCTCTGCGCTCATTACAAATTTTTCCTGAGTTTACAATAAGCTCAATTACAAAGATGGCAAAGGACTTCAAACCTGATGTTATACTTTCATTAATGGAGACTCAAGCCTATTATCATCTTGCTTATCGTTATGCTAAATTCCATCAATTACCTCTAGTTTTAATTGTCCATGATATTCCGGAAACTTTTGAAAAAGTCTATGAATGGGCTAAAGAGCAACAAATAAAAAGGAACAAAGAAGCTTATTCTTATGCTTCAAAAAAGCTTTGTGTAAGTCCGCAAATGGAAGCGTATCTAAAAGAAATATATGGTAGTTCAGGTGATGTCTTGTATCCCCATAGATCAAAAAACATCAAACCTCGCTCACCAGTAGATAACAAAACATTAAAGCAAAACGATTGTTTAACTATTGGTTATGCTGGAAGTCTGGCTTATGGATACGGAGAACAGCTTAAAAAAATGATTCCCGTTTTCAAAAAAACAAATGCGAAATTAAGAATTTACTCCCGCTCCTTGAATCCATTAGATTCTTCTGACGTTGTAAGCTATTGTGGATATACTGTTACACCTGAAGAAACTTGGGAAAAGGTACAAACAGAATGTGATGCCGTTATTTTACCTTATCTTTGGACGAACAATCAAGATCTAGAGCTTTTATATAGAACTCATTTTCCAAGCAAGTTGTCTGAATATCTAGCGTTAGGAATGCCTATTTTAATTTTTGGACCAGAATATGCTACGGGAATGCAGTGGGGTTTACAAAACATTCAATCTGTATTAACAATAACAGAAAATAATCCTGACACTTGGACAGAAGTTTTATTTAAACTGAGAGAATCACCATCCTTAAGAACAAATCTGAGTCACCAAGCGATAATGGTTGGTAATAGTGATTTTTCTACCGATATAATTCAGGAGCAATTTATCAACCATATTCAGGATTGTTTTGAGTAAAGACACAGTTACGTTTTAGAAAATAATGATAATAATGATAATCCTTCCTATATCAGCCATACTACCTACTCGCGATCGAGTCAAACCATTAACAACAATGCTCGAAGGTCTTGCTCAACAATCAGCTCAACCTTTAGAAATGATCGTTATTGATGGTTCTACCTATGAGCCGGAAGTGCGAGAAGCCCTTAAATTCTTATTAAAAGAGGGTGATACCTTCATCGATTGTGGTGCAAATATTGGTTATTTTTCCGTACTTGCTTCTAGTTTAGTCGGTGAATCGGGAAAAGTCATTTCGATCGAAGCTAATCCAGTAACATATAAATTATTAGTAAATAACCTTAGAACAAATAATTTTGGTGTTCCTATTCACTGTGCTTTAACTTCTAATGAAGGAGAAGTAGAACTATTTATGCCTAATGGTGGGGATGTTTATTCTAGTTTGCGTCAGGGCGGTTTAGTTACAGGGAAAAATATTCAATCTTTTAAAGTTTTAGGAAAGAAACTTGATAGTGTTTTTCAAGATTTGTCTTTGTCAAGAGTTGACTTAGTTAAAATTGATATTGAAGGAGGAGAACTTGATGTACTCTTTTCGTCCGTTTTTTTTGCTACAAAAAGTAAGACCTGTTTTTGTCATTGAATATGGAACAAACACCTGGCCTTCCTTTGGTGCTACCCCAGAAAAATTAAAACAGTTAATGACAAAATATAATTATTTGATTTATAGCTTTAATTCAATTAAAAAAACATTAGCAACAATAACAGAAGACATTTGGCAAAGTCCTTATACAAATCTTGTTCTTATGCCAGAAGAAATTAATCATCAAATCTTCCAATGAAAAATTCATGAGAATCTTCACCGCAATCAAGCATTCCATTAATCCTAAATATTATTATGGTGGACTTTGGAGTAGTAATTTTTATCCTGCCTTAACTCAATTAGGACATGAAATTATTGAATCTCAGGTAGATTTGCTCCCCGCAAGTCATTTTCTGCAAATCCCTAAAGAATATACACCTGAAGAAGAAAAAGTTAGAGAAAGAATTACCACATCAATTATTGATGAAGTTCGTAAAGCCCATCAAAAAGAACCCATTGATCTATTCCTTTGCTACTTCTACAATGCCCACTTTATTCCCGAAGGTTTTGAGGAAATTCATCAATTAGGCATTCCCACAATTAATTTTTATTGTAATAGCATTTATCAATTTGAATTAGTTAAAGAAATTGCGTCTAAAGTCACTTACTCTTGGCATCCCGAAAAAGATGCTCGTGAACTCTATTTAAAGGTGGGCGCTAATCCTATCTGGGTACAGATGGGGGCTGATCCTGAAGTTTATTATCCAATACAAGGAATTAAACGGAGAAAAAAGGCTTGTTTTGTGGGACAGAGATATGCCGATCGAGAAAGATTATTATCTCAGTTAATTCTAAATGAAATCCCCGTAGATATATATGGAAAAGGCTGGACAAACCAAGATTCAGAAACAAATAATCAATCCTCTTCTGAAGATTCTTATTTAGGTAGAAAAAAACAAACACCCGGGCATCTTACCAGTTATGTTGAAGTAATTAAAGGCAATATAAATCAGGAAGGCTTATTTGGAGGATTAGCTAGAACCCTGAAACAATTTCAGTACCGTAGAGAAACCCGTCACCTCTTATCTATCTTATCTAATTCAGCCTGTGGTTTTGCCGATAATCTCAGTCAAACCTTTGCCGAATATGAAATAATCCTGAATTTTAGTAATGTATGGGCAGATGGTCGCCCTGGATCGAAACTAATTCCCCATGTAAGATTACGAGATTTTGAAGCTCCCATGAGCGGTACTTGCTATATAACAGGTTATACAGAAGAAATTGAAGAATTTTATCAGTTAGGTAAAGAAATTGATACTTATAATAGTGTCGAGGAACTTATTGATAAAACAAAATTTTACTTAAATCATCCAACTGAGGCAGAGAAATTAAGATGGGCAGGATATAAAAGAGCAATAAGTTCTCACACATGGAAAAATAGATTTCAGGAATTATTCAAAAAAATAAAATGATACAAGCATTATGGGCAAAAGTTGGTCGGCGGTATCGTTGGTTATCATTAAAGTTAGCAGGAGCTAAAGTCGATTACGGACCTCAGAGTTGTGATAACTTTTTTAGTGGATATGCACCGAATTTCACTTGTGGCAATCTTTATATTTCTGAAGGGTGCAAAATTATTGTTGCCTCTCATAAAGGAAATCAAGGAAAACTAGAAATAGGGAATAATGTTTACATTAACTTTTATTCCATCATTGATTGTCATTTTAATATCATCATAGATGATGGAGTCATGATTGGTCCCCATTGCTATATATGTGATTTTGACCATGATATTTCTTTGACTGACAATGATTTCTCCATTAAACCAGATGGTATCGCTTCCCCTGTCTTTATAGGAAAAAATGCGTGGTTAGGAGCGGGGGTAATAATACTAAAAGGGGTATCTATTGGTGAAGGTGCTGTCATTGGTGCGGGGAGTGTGGTTACTAAAAACGTTCCTGCTAATAGTATTTACGTTGGTAATCCTGCTAGATTAATGAAAATGAGAGATTAATTAATATCCTACTATCAAAAAACACAAATATTGCAGAAAAAGATGACGATGTTATTGCCAATTTCCGCTCTACTTCCTACCAGAGATCGAGTCAAACCATTAACAAGAATGCTCGAAAGTCTTGCTCAACAGTCTGTCCAACCTTTAGAAATGATCGTTATTGATGGTTCTACCGATGAAGTAACTAAAAAATTATGTGAACAGTCTATTCCTAATCTTCAGACCAAAATTATTTATCATAAAGCCCAAGAAATTGGAGCAGCTACCCAACGCAACCAAGCCATGAAATATGCGACTCAAGAGCTAATCTGGCTAATAGAAGATGATATTATTTTTGAACCAGATTGTTTAATGCTACTTTGGAAGGCTATTGAAGATAATCCCCATTTAGGCGGAGTTAATGCCATGATTACAAATCAGAAATATCAGACTCCCGGAAAAATAAGTCGTTTCTTATTTCAATTTCTTAATGGTAAGCCAGAAAGTAGCTATGCAGGAAAATGTCTTGATGGTGCATTAAATCTATTGCCTGAAGATAATCCTTCTTTGCCCGATGTTGTATCCGTAGGGTGGTTAAATACTACTTGTACTCTGTATCGAAAAAAAGTATTACCCGATCCTTTATTTCCTCCTATTTTTACGGGTTATTCTTTGATGGAAGATGTAACTTTATCCTTAACAGTAGGGAAAACATGGCAATTAGCAAATGTGAGAACAGCAAAAATATTTCATGATAGCCAACCCGGAGATCATAAAAAGAGTGTTTTTGTTTTGTCTAAAATGGAGTTAGTTAATCGTCATTATGTGATGACTCAAGTTTTAGAACGCAATACTCTTGATGACTATTTTAAACTGTTTGTCTTGCAATTATTTGGTATTTTATCCTCTTTACAATCTTTTCAGGGGTGGCTTAATTTACTTGCTATGATCATGGGAAAAATATTTGGTGTTATGGAAATTCTTTTCCCCAAAAAACGTTCTATGGAGGTTAAAGGGTGATCAAAACTGGATTATCATTGATCAATAAAGTTTCTGAGGGAATTAAGTCTCGTTGGCGGAACTATTATTATCAAAGTTTAGGAGTTAAACTTCACGGCTATATTTGGATGCGTGACATAGAAATTCCCCGCAATTTTACTGATATTGAAATAGAAAGCCCTTGTGCATTAGATCGAGGTGTAACTCTTTTATGTAGTGGTGAACCCGTAGATAAACCGAGAATTTATATTGGTTCTCATACTTATATTAATCGCAATACTTTTATCGATGCCACAGAATCCATTATTATTGGAGAATATTGTGGCATTGGACCTAATTGTTATATTACTGATCATGATCACGGTTACGATGCCGAATTGCCCCCCCTAAAGCAACCAATGGTATCAAAACCGACTAAAATAGGTAACAATGTTTGGATTGGGGCAAATGTGACTATTCTTAAAGGAGTAAGTATAGGCGATCGCACCATTGTGGGGGCTGGAAGCGTTGTAACAAAAAGTTTACCCGAAAATGTTATAGCAGTGGGAAATCCCGCTCAAATAATAAAATATCGAACTTAAATAAAACAATTATGATCTCCGACTTAGTTACTATAAGCATTACCACCAAAAGTACTTGGTCAGTTTTAAGAATTACAATAAAATATACATTTATTACATTTAGAAATAGTCATTTAAAATTATGAAAGCAATAGAAGTAACTGCCACTATTGATGAAAAAGGACATTTAAACCTTGATCAGACTTTACCAGTTACAACACCTCAACGGGTGCGTGTAATTGTTTTAATGTCTGATAGAGATGATCCCACGGCTAGAGATATAATTAAATCTGATAATCTAGGGGAAAGAATTAAAAATAGATTTAATGGTTTACAAGATGTAAATATTCCCGTTATTGAAAGAGATGAAATTCGTTCTATTCCCAATTTTGAATAATGATTGTTTTAGATACTAATATAATTTCTGAGTTGATGAAAGGGGATGGATGTCATAATAATGTTTATTTACGGGTATCAAGACAACCTCTTAATAATCTCTATACAACTACTATTTCTCAAGCTGAAATATTTTTAGGGATTGCCATTTTATCGGAAGGAAAGAGAAAAGAAAAACTTAAAAATCTAGCTACTTTAATGTTTACTGAAGATTTTAATAATCGGATTCTTGCTTTTGATGAAAAGTCGGCGATTTCTTTTGCTGAAATCGTATCCAGTAGAAGAAAAAATGGACAACCCATTTCTCAGGCTGATGCCCAAATTGCCTCAATCTGTTATAGTAATAATGCTATACTTGCTACTCGTAATGTGAAAGATTTTATTGATTGTCAAATTACTGTTATTAACCCCTTTGAATAAATTTATAAGTTCAAATTGATTATGATCTCGAACTTACTTACCATAGGCATTACCACCAAAAATCGCTGGTCTGACTTAGAAATAACCTTACAAAAATTAGAAAAATTACAATATCATCTTATCCCAATCATTGTCTTTGATGACAACTCCGATACTGTTTGCCCCTTTGACATCAAACAATTTAATCTCAATATAGAATTACAAAGATTTAATCAATCTCAGGGCTATATTTTTAGGAGAAATCAACTAGCTAAAATCATCAAAACTAAATACTATCTGAGTTTAGATGACGATTCCTATCCCGTATCCGAGGGCTTAGAATCAGCCCTCACTTTTGCCGAATCCCATAATAACTTGTTGTGTGTCAGTTTTCCCATCTATAATCCAGTTTTAGGTCAATATCAAAATCAATCTTTTGAAACAAAACCTTATCAAGTTCGCTCCTTCATTGGTTGTGGTCATTTACTGCATATCGAAAATTTTCTGAAGCTGGGAGGATATAGGGAAATATTAATTCACCAAGGAGAAGAAATGGATATTGCCGCAAGAGGTTTTCAACAAGGATTTTATTGCTACCACTTCCCCGATTTATTAATTCATCATACGGCTTCTAATGAGGGTAGAAATTGGTATAGAATGGACTTCTATGGTTCACGAAATAACGTATTTTGGAATGATTGGTTTGTACCTAATGAGTTAAAGGTATATAAACAACTAAGAACCTTAATTTCCAGATTAATCTTAACGGTGAAAGTACGTCGATTGGGATTGATCACAGGAGAGATATGGGCATTCAAAAATCTTGCAAAATATGCTGAATACAGAAAGACTATGTCCAAAAAATTGTACAGTGAGTGGACAAAATTAAGATTCAGTTAATATAACAATTATTTATTTATGAATAATCAAAGTAAACCTTTACAATAATTAAGGTTTGCTGAATAACTCAGAAAGCCATTAAAATCAAAGGTTTAGGCATAATATATTAAGAAAAAAGTGCGCAGTTTTAAGGATTTTTATTCAAAAATTCGACACTTTTGACCTTATTCTATCTATCAACAGCATCAAAACCTTGATGTTTCAGTATTTCTCCTATCCTCTCTCTCCTGACTCCTATCTCCTGTTTCGATAAAGACTTATTCAGCAAGCCCTAATTATTTTTACACGTTTGAATAGGATTGCTATATTGAATAGGATTGCTATATAATCCTTATCAGCTAAAAATTATTTACTACCTTTAAGTTACTGAAATGTCTGCTTTCTTATATCGTTTTTTGCTTTCAATTAGGCCAACTCAATTGGGAGAATTAATTAAGACTATTCTGGGAATAAAAAGATTTAACCTAGAAACTTCCATGGGTCAACTATTTTATATAGATCCTGTTTCTAATTTTGGTTTCAATTTATTATCTAAAGGCATTTATGAGCCTCAAATGACTCAACTTTTATATCTTCTGCTTCGTGACTCTGATACTTTTATTGATATTGGTGGAAATGAAGGCTATTTTTCAATCATTGCTTCATCTTTGGTTAAAAATAGTTTAGTTCATTTGAGCCTCAAAGCAGATTAGGAGAAATTATTACAAAAAACATCAAACTTAATGATATTAAAAATATAGTTATTCACCCTACTGTTATTTCTAACAAAGTAGGTAATACAGTTTTATTTTTGCGACCTTCCACTAATACTGGGGCTAGTAGTTTGTTTCGTTATTGGAGAATTGGAAATAAGCAAGAATCTGTTCCTACAACTAATTTACGCAATTTTTTTCTTGATAACAAAATTACGAAAGTCCGTTTATTAAAAGTCGATTGTGAAGGTTCTGAATTTTTGATTTTTTCTGAGGAGACCAAGGATTTAATTGCTAAAAATATTATAGAATTTATAGCATTAGAATATCATCCTCAGATATGTGGAAAAGATAAATGCCAAAAAATCCACAATATTTTATGTGAAGGTGGATACTCTCTTACCAAGGTTAACGGTCAATGTATATATCATTTACCTGGATTAGAAACAAATATTAAAGATTTAGGTAGGTTAAATTTCTGTTGTAACTGGGATGATTAACATTTTCAAATAAAATATATGACCATCAACAGGAATCAACGATATTTATGTTGTCAAATAGGAGCTAGAGAACATTATGCCATTCCCAGAGCTTTAGAAAAAATGAATCAGTTAGACTGTCTGATTACAGATAGTTGGATTTCCAATCGATCGATAATCAATAAACTACCAGAGAATTTTTTGAGAAATCTCAGGGAAAGATTCCACCCTGATTTGAGTCAAGCTCAGATATTTAGTTTTACCGAATCTCTCATCGCTTTTGAACTACAACAACAATGGCGGAAAAGGAAGGAATGGAACAAAATAATTGCTAGAAATAATTGGTTTCAAACAAAAACCGTTAATTTATTGAAAAAACAGTCCTTTGTGTCACCTAAGAGAACACAAGTTTGTGTTTTTGCTTATAGTTATGCCGCCTTAGATATTTTTCGTTACGCTAAATCTCAAGGATGGAAAACCATTTTAGGACAAATAGATCCTGCTATTGAGGAAGAAAATCTAGTTCAAAAACTCCATCAACAATATTCATTTCATAATTCTATGTGGCAACCTGCTCCTCCACAATATTGGAAAGATTGGAAACTAGAATGTGAATTAGCCGATGAAATTATAGTTAATTCTGAATGGTCAAGTTCTGCTTTACAGAAAGTTGGTATTCCTTCCCAGAAAATTGAAATAATCCCCTTAGTATATGAGTCAGAAAAACCTAATAAATTATTTACCCGAAGTTATCCAGATTGTTTTAATCAACAACGTCCTTTAAAAGTACTTTTTTTAGGGCAAGTTATCCTCCGTAAAGGAATTATTCCTTTATTAGAAAGTGCCACATTATTGAAAGATCAACCGATCGAATTTATTATAGTTGGTTCTTTAGGCATTAGGAAACCAAGCCTAGAAGAATATCCTAATGTAAAATGGATTGGTTCAGTGCCTCGTAGTATAACCGCCCACTATTATCAAGAGGCAGATGTGTTTATTTTTCCCACGTTATCGGATGGTTTTGGTTTAACACAACTGGAAGCCCAATCATGGCAATTACCGATTATTGCTTCTCAATATTGTGGAGAGGTGGTTAACCATGGTGTTAATGGTTTAGTTTTGTCGGAGGTTAGTGGTGAAACTATTGCTCAAGCCTTAAAGTTTTGCATTGATAATCCTCAAGAGTTACAAAACTTTGCTAACAATGCACAAAATTATTTTGAAAATTTTAGCCTGATGAATTTACAAAAAGAATTATCAAAAATCACTTTAGAATAAAAATATTAAACTTAATTGGTTAATCAATGACGATCTTATCTTCCCGACATCCTAAAAATCTAACTGATAGTCTTTTGCGAGAAAAATACCCCATTTATCCTACTTTGGGAATAGTAAGTGTTTGGGTTGGTGCAATCTCAGCTTTATCGTTAATGCCCATAGATCCCTTTCCAGCAGGGGCTTTATTTGATTCGGCGGTGGCTTTGACTATTGGTATTGCTTTTCCAGTGATTTTAGGTTTTTTTCGTAATCCTCAAACGATTTTAAGAATTGAAAATATTTTAGTTTTATCTCCCATTTATTGGTTACTACTAGATTTATTACAGGGCAGTTATGACTTAGTTTCTGTGAGTAGAGAAGGTATTGAAGGGGCTTTTATTTCGATCGCACTTTTTGTGAGTGGTGTTTGGTTGGCTTCTAATTCTAAATCATGGCAATTACCTAAACCATTATTAGAATCCACTAATTATTCCTTAGATGAAAAAATTACCTTTAAACTAATTCTGATTTTTTTCTCTTTGGGAATTTTTAAATATGCTTATGCCTGTGGATTTAATCCCATGACAATGTTATTTTATGTCGGACAAAGTCGCTGGAATGCCCCTTGGAGTAGAGGAATGTTAGGAGGATGGGATGCTTTTTTAGACCACTTGGGTTATTTTGGATTTTTATTGCCAACACTGACTTTAATACTTTTTTTGCAATATAAAAAACTTAATTTTCAGGTAAATTTTTCTATTATCTTATGCGTGATTATGGTGGCTTTTCTTAGTCACGGAGGAGGAAGAAGAATTGTCGGAGTAGTAATTGGTGCAGCTTTAATTTACGGATTTATTCAATTAAAAAAGGTAAAAATATGGCACTTTTTTATTGCCCTATCGATGACAGGATTGCTATTATTTTTTATGCAACTCATGGTGGAATATAGAGGTGTTGGGTTTCAACAAATATATAAAACAGGAGAAATTGAATTAATTAGAGACAAACTTCATGTGGACGATAATTTTCTGCGTTTATCTCAAGTTATTGACTTGATCCCAAAACAATATCCTTTTGTGTATCAGAAACAGATAGTTTATATTTTAGTTCGACCGATTCCTAGAGTTTTTTGGCCTGGTAAACCCATTAATGCTGGTTTTGATTTAACCAGTGCAGTGGGACTAAGTGGATTATCCTTATCTTCTTCTGTGATGGGGGAACTATACTTAACTTGGGGATATATATTTGTTTTTATTGGCGGTTGGTTTTATGGCAAATTAGCAAAGATGATTAGTCCACTATTAATACAGGAAAGATCTTCAGCAAAATTAGTTTATTGTTTATCCTCAATGACTTTATTTGCTGGAGTAAGATCGATGTTAGATTTAGTCTTGATGAGTTATGCTTTAATTGCTTGGGTTATGGTATCTAATTTAATCTTATTTAAACAAGCACAAAATCAAGACATTATAGAGGATAAGGACTAGGTTTAATTTATGAGTAAAACTAAAATCTTAATTTTTACGGATATACCTTCACCGTATCAAGTGGAATTATTTAACGCTATTGTTGAGCAAACAAATTTAGATTTGACGATCGCCTATATTCAAGGTCAAAGTCCTAATAGAAAATGGAAAAATGAATCCCTAAATCATAAGCACATCATTTTAGATAATAATTTGGATAAATATCAACAATTGAGAAATTCAGCCAGTGATTTTGATCTAATTATTTTTGGATACTATCAACATCCAGAGGTATTAAAAATAATGAGCAATCGACATAAAAGTAAAAAGCCTTGGTGTTTTTGGGGCGAACCACCGGGGTATAATTATCGTCATTTTAGTTGGTTGGGGAAAGTCTATCGTTACTGGAAATTAAATATATTGCATAAATCCAATACACCGATTTGGGGAATTGGTAATTGGGCTGTGGAAAGGTATAAAAAAGAGTTTGGGAATCAAAGATTATATTTTAATTTTCCTTATTTTTCTAACCTCGATCGATTTGTGGCATTAAATGAAGACAAAATTAAGCAAAGAGACACTCTGAAGTTTCTTTTTTCTGGTTCTTTAACTTATCGTAAAGGAGTTGATTTATTAGCTTTAGCCTTTGGCAGATTGGCAAAAGAATTTGACCATATAGAACTAATTTTATTAGGGGAAGGAGATTTAAGGGCGAAATTGGAAGAACAATTATCCCCATATAGTAATCGAGTTAAATTTTTAGGGTTTCAACCATGGGAAAAGTTACCAGAGTTTTATCAACAAGCAGATATTTTTTGTTTTCCCTCTCGGTATGATGGGTGGGGATTAGTTGTACCAGAGGCTTTAGCTAGTGGACTTCCCGTCATTGGTACAGACAAAACAGGTTCGGCATTAGAGTTTATTCAGAATGGATATAATGGTTGGTTAATCAAAGCTGAAAAGGAGGATTCTTTATATCAAGCCATGAGGAGTGCGATCGAGCTTTCAACAGAGGAATTAGACAATTATAGTGACTCAGCTAAACAAAGTATCAGTGAGCATTTTCTTCATGATGGTGTAGATAAATTTCAAGAATATGTTGTGAAAACTATCAAATATTGTACTAATTTTTAATTCAATGGTAAAGAAAAATGATTTTGAATTACATTCGCTATTTAAGAAATATTGATTTAATACCTCTGATTAAAAAAAATCAAGAATTATATAATATTAATCTAATTTCCAATGATATTCTTAATTGGCAATTAGATCAGTTTAATGATAATTGGCAAAACATCCAGAAAAACGTTCCCTATTTTTTCAACCTTATCAAAAATCAAAAATTACCTAAATCTTTTTCTTCATGGCAAGAATTTCAAGAATTAATGCCCATAATGACAAGAAAAATTATACAAAATCATTATGAAGAATTTATAGATCAGTCAAAAAAACCAGATTTTTTTCTGACAACGGGAGGATCTACTTCTGAACCAATTAGTTTACCATCATGGAATTCTGAATCGAAGTATGATGAAGCAAATCGTTGGTATGCAAGAAGTTGGTACGATGTTACACCCTCTGATAAATTATTTTTGATCTGGGGGCATAGCCATTTATTAGGAAGTGGAATCAAAGGTTGGATTAATGCACAAAAAAGATTGATTAAAGATCAATTTTTGGGCTACTATCGATTTTCTGCTTATAATTTGACACAACAATCTTTAGAAAAAGCTGGTGAAGAATTAATTAAATTTAAACCGAATTATATTCTTGCTTATTCAGGAGTGCTTGATCGATTTGCTCGTGTTAATGTTCATCGAAAATCAGAATTTCATCAGCTAAAATTAAAAGTTGCGATCGGAACTTCTGAGGCTTTTCCTAAAACTGATAGTGTACAAGTTATTTCTGATACTTTTGGGTGTCCTGTGGCAATGGAATATGGGGCTGTGGAAACAGGAAATATTGCTCATCAAACAAAACAGGATAAATTTTCGATTTTTTGGCGAGATTATTTAATAGAAGGCAGACAAAAGATGTCTCAATCTGATCAATATGAAATTCTTTTAACTACACTATATCCAAGATGTTTCCCTTTGATTAGATATGAAATTGGGGATATATTTGTTACAGATAGTCCTAATTCTCTATTTGTGCAAGAGTTTGATCAAATAATTGGTCGCACTAATGATTTTATAACATTAGATGATGGTAGTTTTGTTTCGATCGCAACTTCTGCTTTTATGCAAGCAATTAAGGGAATAAAATCGATTACAGACTATCAGATTATTCAATCAAAAAATTATCAAATCACATTAAATTATGTTTCAGATTCTCTCTTGACATCTGAACAAATTAGAGAAATCAAAAGACGTTTACAAGAAATAAATCCCAGACTAGAGGAGACATTTATACAGCGTGTTAATTCTATTGATACTACCCTTGCGGGTAAAACTAAGCGACTTATAAAAGAATAATTTAGTAGCATTTAGGTATTTAAAATATAAATTAAAGTTTCGGTTGTCCAAGTACCACGTCCACAACCGACAAAATCACAATCATTAGTCCAAATATCAATATCTAGCAACAAAAAAATAGCCACGATTTCCCAATCATTTGGATATCTGGGAATTAGGTTTTTAGCCTTATTTTCTAAATGTTGATAACTATTGAAAGGAACAATATTAATAAGATTATCAATAATGTTTCTGGCATGGTAAAGTCTTTCTATACCATCATTATAAGATATTTTATTTTGTTCAATCATTAAGTTGATTCTTTTACTCAATTCATAATTTGTTTCTCCGATAATTCGCTCAGAAATATACAAAGTTAAGCGAGAATCTTTAATTAATTCTTGTCCTCTTTTTCTTAATAATTCTCCGATCAAAATATTGGCATCAACAACTAAAAGCATTTCTTAATAAGGAAAAGGATTATTGGGGTCTAAAATTTCGATTAACTCATCTACTGTCATATTGCCTGATTTTGCCATTTTTTCTAAAGTTTCATTAATCTGAGAAAATAACTTGTCTAATTCTTCAGGATTTTTCTTTTTTACACCGATTTTCTTACGATAATATTCGGCATTTTTTTTAATTTCTTCGAGTTCTTTTGCTACTGTCATAAAAATTACCTTTCATAATTACTATTCTCATTCTCGATTATAGCAATAAGTTTTTCTTGTCGTTTTTCAATATAAAAAACTAAACCTTTCGGGTTAAATATTATTCAACTCCTACGAAACTATTTTTGTTTCATTGCTAAATTTTAAGCATCATCGGTTAATATTTTAAATGTCATCTCAATTCCATTATCAATAATAACAATGGCAGAAGTTATCCAAGAAATCATTATCGAATCAGGTAGAACCGAAAAACAATACTGGAAGGATATATGGAAATACCGTGAATTGTTTTATTTCTTGGCATGGAGAGATATTCTAGTTCGTTACAAGCAAACTGCGATCGGCATTGCTTGGGCATTAATCCGTCCTTTTTTGACAATGGTGGTGTTTACTGTCATTTTTGGTAACTTAGCCAAATTGCCTTCAGAAGGTGTACCATATCCTATTTTAGTCTTTGCAGGAATGCTTCCTTGGCAATTTTTTGCTAACTCTTTATCAGAATGTAGTAATAGCTTAATTGGTAATGCCAATCTCATTTCTAAGGTTTATTTTCCCCGTTTAATTGTACCTACGAGTGCTGTTGTAGTGAGTTTTGTGGATTTTATGATTTCGGGGATGATTTTACTGGCTCTAATGATATGGTATAATTTTGTACCCACTTGGAGAATTATCACTCTACCGATATTTATTCTCATCGCTTTTGCCCTTTCTATGGGGGCTGGTTTATGGTTTGCATCTCTTAATGTCCAATATCGAGATTTTCGTTTTATCGTGCCGTTTGTGGTGCAATTTGGCTTATATGTTTCTCCTGTCGGTTTTAGTAGTTCGATCGTCCCTGAAAAATGGCGTTTACTCTACTCGTTAAATCCGATGGTGGGGGTAATTGATGGTTTCCGTTGGGCAATTTTAGGAGGAGAATATCAATTACATTTATTAGGTTTTACCGTTTCCCTGATTTTTGTGGGTTTATTTTTAGTTTCAGGAATTTGGTTTTTCCGTAAAATGGAAAGAACTTTTGCTGATGTAATTTAAGATTAAAATAGAGAAAAAGATTTTTCTGTCCTAAAGCTAGTAATGATTTAATTTTAATTAAATTAATATATTAAGTATTAATAATTAAATACAAAAAAGGAGTAATTAATGACACAAATAACTTTAGATTTACCAGAAGAAATGATGATACGTCTTCATGGTTTAGAAGAAAAATTAACAGAAATTATGGAGTTAGGTATAAGAGAATTTAATGCTTCTAATCAAATGGGATTTAAGGGTTTTGCCGAAGTATTAGAATTTTTAGTTTCTTTACCTTCTCCCGAAGAAATCATAGCTTTACATCCAACTCCTGACTTACAAAATAAGATAGATTCCCTTTTAGAAAAAAATCGTCATGGTAATCTTACTCAAGATGAAAAAAAATTGTGGCAACAGTATCAATATTTAGAACATTTAGTACGTCTTGCTAAAGCTAAAGCCTATATCAAATTACAGGAAAAACCAATGTAAAGAATGAGTAAAACTTATATCTCCTCTCGTTTAAAAAAGATTATTTTTGATCGAGCCAAAAACAGTTGTGAATATTGTTTAATCCCTCAAATAGCAACATTTGCATCTCATCAAATTGAGCATGTGATTGCTGAAAAACACGGAGGTTTAACAGAATTGCACAATTTAGCTTTATCCTGTACTTTATGTAATCAATATAAGGGTACTGATTTAACATCGATCGATCCTCAGACGGGTAAAATTGTACAACTCTTTCACCCTCGTCAAGATATTTGGTCAGAACATTTTACCATTGTAAATGGAGAAATTATTCCAAAAACTGCTAAAGGTAGAGTTACAGTTAAATTACTACAATTTAATAATAAAGAACGAATAAAAGAACGTAAATTATTTATTTTAGCTGGAATTTATCCTAATAGTTAAACATATTTTACATAGAATTAGTAAAATTTTAAACGATGATACATCCTCACTTAAAAGATATTTTAAATCAGGTCAAAAAATCTTTAACTAATCTATATCGAGAACAGTTAGATAAAATTATTTTATATGGTTCTCAAGCTAGACAAGATGCTCAAATCGATTCTGATATAGATATTCTGGTGGTTTTAAGAGATAATATTAATCCCTATGAAGAAATAGATAAAACAGGAAATATTATAGCTCAAATAAGCCTAGATTATGATGTAGTTTTGTCTCGTCATTTTGTTTCTTTAGAAAAATTTAATCATGGTAATAACCCATTTTTACAGAATATAAAAAAAGAAGGAATTGTTATATGATGATAGAGGCGATAAAATTAATAGAGAAGGCAAAAGAGAGCTTGAAAGCCTCTGAACTTTTATTAGAAAATAAATTATATAATTTTGCAGGATCAAGAGCTTATTATACGATGTTTTATATAGCTGAGGCTTTTTTATGGACAAAAAAAATGAGCTTTTCTAGTCATTCAGCCGTTATATCTGCTTAGTAAGGCAGGGAGTTAAAAACGTTAATTCTCAAGCAATTATTTCACAACCGACTTTAGAAGATGAAGTTAGTTATCTGGAAATTACAGGTTATATGCGTAATCAACTGTTAAGGGATAGTGATGTAATGAGTATGCGTCATGGTTTAGAGTTAAGAGTACCATTAGTCGATCGAACTTTACTAGAACAAATATCCCCCATCAGCAGTAAATTAAGACTAGCCCAGAAAAAACAACTGTTAGTGAATGCCGTTGATGAATTGCCAGAATGGGTAGTAAATAAACCGAAAAAAGGCTTTATGTTTCCCTTTCAAACATGGATAGATAACGAGTGGAAAGATTCTTTTTCCGTTGGTAAATTAGAGGGCAAAATTAACTTAAAATTATGGTATCGTCGTTGGTGTTTGATGATCCTCGATCGATGGTTCAGGTTTTAGATCTAGTACAGGTAGGTGAAAATATAGCGGTTTTTAAAATTATGAGGTACATTTTTTGATAATAGTTGCTTAGTACGAGTGTTCTAGGTTAAATTAGAAGTAATAATAATTTCTTCTATAGGTGAATTATGGAAAATTTAACCCCTCCTCAAAAACAGTTATATGACTGGTTAGTTCAATACATTCAAACTAATAAACACTCTCCCTCTATTCGAGAGATGATGACGGCAATGAATTTACGATCGCCAGCACCGATTCAAAGTCGTTTAGGAAAAATGCGCGAAAAGGGTTATATTGATTGGTTAGAAGGACAAGCCCGAACTCTGAAAATTCTCAAAAATTATAATCAGGGGTTGTCATTACAAGGCAAAATTACCGCAGGAGGATTAGTTGAACCTTTCTCCGATGAACAGGAAAGACTTGATCTAGGCTCAATGTTTAATGATTCAAATTGTTTTGCTTTACAAGTCCTTGGAGATAGTATGATTGATGATCATATCACGGAGGGAGATTATGTGATCATGCGATCGATCGAGGACTCCAGCGAAGTTCAAGAGGGAGATATTGTCGCTGCCAGAGTCGAAGGACAAGGTACTACTCTCAAAAGGATTTATTTTTCTGGGGATAACGTAGTCTTAAAAGCCTCTAATCCCAATTATGAACCCATTAATGCTCCTTTAGAGCAAGTGGAAATTCAAGGCATTTTACAAGGAGTATGCCGTCTTTTTGGTTAAATGATAAAAGATAAATCAAAATTCTATAGCAGTTATAAAATTTAGGGTATTCTAAAGACTGCAATTTTTGTGAGGAGTATCAATGAAAGTTCTATTTATCAGTTTTTTACTTATTTTTGTCTTAGCTCAATTTGTCTTGTGGCTAAAAAATTTCTTTATCCCTCTTCCCCTCTACATTTTCGGTGGTGCTTTATTGGCGATCGCATCGAACTATGAACAGGGGATCAAAGATTTATTCCAAAAACTACCTATTAACCTTCGATCGAACCAGAAAAATTAATGAATGACCAATTACCACAAGTAGAAATTTATACCGATGGTTCTTGTTTGAATAATCCGGGGCAAGGAGGTTATGGCGTAGTCTTATTAGCAGGGGATAATCGCAAAGAATTATCAGGAGGGTATAAATATACGACTAATAATCGCATGGAAATTTTAGCGGTGATAAAAGGTTTACAGGCACTGAAAAAACCCTGTCGTGTGAATCTTTACACCGATTCTCAATATGTAGTCAATGCCATAACTAAAGGTTGGGCGAAAAAATGGCAAAAAAATAATTGGCAACGTAACGCCAAGGAAAAGGCGAAAAACCCTGATTTATGGGAAATTCTTTTAGAATTATGTAAACAACATCAAGTAAATTTTATTTGGGTAAGAGGGCATTCAGGCAACAAAGAAAATGAAAGGTGCGATCGACTTGCCTTCCAAGCCGCCCAAAGCTCAGATTTACAGGAAGATGTTATCCAAAGTTAAAATCGATCGAACCCCCCTAAACTCGATCGCACTCAAAAAAAATACTAAGAGAAATCTTCTACAATCATGCTAGGATCAAAATGATAAAATTTTATCGACAAATCATTGATGAGACAAATAATTATCTATCCCGGAGAAAACGGTTATTGGGTTGCTCAATGTCCCAGTTTGCCTCCTTGTATTAGTCAAGGAAAAACAAAAGAGGAGGCAATCTTTAATATTCAAGAAGCAATAGAATTATATCTTGAACTTCTTCGGGAAGAAGGACGTATTATTCCTGAAGATAAAGTTAAAACAGTAACACTTTCCCTAAAATCTTGATAAAGGAACTCTAAGAGCTATTATCCGACAAGCTGACTCAGAAGTGGAGGAATTTATTGAGTTATTAAAGAATAAATAATTTTTATCAAAATATTGGGAAAATACCCGAACTCCCTCAATTCTTAATTCTTACATCTTACTTTTTAATTTTCATGAGTTTAAAAACTGTTTGTATAACATTGGGAACACGACCCGAAGCGATAAAATTAGCCCCTGTAATTAAGCGTTTTCAAGAAGCCAAAGATTTCGATACTAAAGTGATTTTAACAGGTCAACACCGAGAAATGGTTAGCCAAGTGATGAAATTATTTAACTTGAGCGCCACTGTTGACTTAGACATCATGCAGACAAAACAAACTTTAAGTGATATTACCTGTCGCAGTTTGCAGGGATTAGAAAAAATTTTTCAAGAGATAAAACCTGATTTAGTTATCTCTCAAGGAGACACCACCACTGCTTTTAGTGCTTCCTTAGCCGCCTTTTATCAACAAATTCCCGTTGCCCATGTGGAAGCTGGACTACGAACAGATAACATTTATAATCCTTTTCCCGAAGAAGCGAATCGCCGTTTAATTTCTCAAATCAGTCAATTACATTTTGCCCCCACCACTTTAGCCGTAGAAAATCTCAAAAAGTCTGGAGTCACAGGAGAAATTCATCTCACGGGAAACACGGTAATCGATGCTTTATTATCCGTTGCCGAAAAAAATCCTCCCTGTGATATTGAGGGTTTAGACTGGCAAAAATATCGAGTTTTATTAGTAACAGTACATCGTCGAGAAAATTGGGGCGAACCTTTACAAGACATCATCGCTGGTTTAAAATTAGTTTTAGCTAAATTTCCTGATACTGCCATATTATTACCCTTACATCGTAATCCGATCGTTCGTGAACCTTTACAAAAAGCATTAGGAGATCACGATCGAGTCTTTTTAACCGATCCTTTAGACTACGAACAATTAGTAGGTGCAATTCAACGCAGTTATTTACTGTTAACAGATTCGGGCGGTTTACAAGAGGAAGCCCCTAGTTTAGGAAAACCTGTGTTAGTATTGCGAGAAACTACAGAAAGACCCGAAGCTGTAACCGCAGGTACTGCAAAACTCATCGGCACTCGATCGAATCGAATTTTATCATCAGCCAGTGATTTATTAGGCAATGAAGCGAATTATCAACAAATGGCAGAAGCGATTAATCCTTTTGGGGATGGTAAAGCGTCCGATCGAATTGTGGAAATTTCCCGTAATTATTTATAGTTTGGAAATATTGTAGGTTGGGTTGAGAATACGAAACCCAACAAATTTGAGGAATCCTTATTTATGGTATTTATTGAGATAGGTAGAATCTAAATAATCATGATAACTTTTGTAAAGATCAAATCCTGCTACTTTCACTTTAAAAGAAGAAGGTTGATAATATTCTTGATTAGGATATTTGTCTCGGAAATGTTGAATATAAAAATAAGTTTTTTCCCATTTACTCAAATAGTCTAAAAACAACTTAAATTGCAAATAATATTGCTCATACTTATAGCTTAAAGTGATATATTGCAAAATTCCCGAAAGAATCAAAAAATCTTCTGTTTCTTCTTTTTTTATTTTAATAATTTTAGTGGCAATATTCATTAATTCTTTTTCATTATTTTTAACTAAAAGCACAAAAGACTTTAATTCTTCAGTGTGATAATCAAGGTTATAGTTAATAAATTCTTGAATTTTTTTAAATAAATTCCATTGGTGAATATCATTAATTTTCACTTCATAAAAAATGTTTAATAAATTAGGTATTTCAGAAATTGTTACTAAATACTTGACATAAACACTAATAATAACTTTCTCTTTTTCTTCATATAATTTTTCTTGAAAAGATTGTTTTAACTTTCTCAATTTTTCTTGAAAAATCAATTTATTTTGTTGTTGTCTTATCAATTCAAGACATTCATTATAAAATTCAAAGAAAACAACATCGTTATATTCTTCTTCTACTTCATCAATTTTAATAAAAATATCCAGATTATCTAAAAGGGGTTTTAAAAACTCTTTTCCTATGATGAAATAATGTTTTTTCTGTTGACAATATTTATCTAAATAAGATTGGATTCTTGCATAAACTAAAAAGTCTTTATTACTAAAATTTTCGTTAAATAAAGCCTTAAGAGTTAAACTAAGATTCTCTATTTTTTCGATCGCACTATGATAGAGAAATAAATGTTCAGAGGGAATATCAGAACGTAATTTTTGCCCTAACAGATAATCCACAAGGGTTTTTTCCCCGACTAATGGACGATTCCACCAAGGTTTTTCCATTTTTGGTTTCAAAACTAACTCTGCTTCCATGATGTTTCCCTCTGTTCAACAATATGTCCCTATATATAACATCATAATTTTTTTTTTTGAGAAAACCATCAGTATATTTCGGTATTTTTTAAGTTAACTTTATAAACTTTTATTTCTATTTTTTCTATTTTTTTTATACTTAAGTATTTTTTGTTAAGTTAATTTTAAATTGATGATAAACTCAAACACATTTAACTTACTTTTTTCTAATTTTGAGAATCTCTATTACCTATTAGTGTTTGGCATCCATTGACGAATGAGGTTAGGATAGAAAGAAAAAGAGTTGTGAGTTTTTTATGGCATCATCGACAGAGGTTAAAAAATATTTAGCATATTGGCTTCAACTAGGGAAAAAAATTATTATTCCCCATGGCAATCTGTCTTTATGTCCATCTCGAATTATCAATGGCGATCGATATAGTGTAGAATTTGAGGAATGTTGGGCGTTAATCAGCGATGAGAAAACAGGAGATTGCTATTTAGAAGGTACAATACAAACCATTCAAGAATTACTATCCCCAAAATGGGAAATAAGTAACTGCGCCCGTTGTGAAATGCCTGTACCGATGATACAATTAGGTTTATCTTCGGAAGGTTGTGTCTGTAGTGATGTTGAGGGTTGGCCTAATAATGAATTACCAAAACCTAGAGAGCCAATTAATAATCAGAAGAAATTAGATGATATAAGGAAGTCTTTACGGGAAAAAACGTCAAAACTGCTCAAAAATCACCAAATATGACTATAAGAGAGTCTTAATCAAATGCAGTGTACAATCTTAAAGGTGACAAGATTGAAACTTAAGTTATCAATTACTTTCACCCATCTGTACTAGCCTAGTTAACAACTATTTACTATTCACTATTAATTGTTTATGTATGGATAAAGTGAAAAATTCTGAGAAAAACAATAAGCGCTCTCCTAAAGGGTTAAATGGGAAAAGAGTTAAAGCGGTTTTGCGTTGGTGGAGAATGACTTTTTATCGTCTCATTCCTCCTACAACCCCAGAAAAGGTTAAATCATTGCATCAAAAATTATCTTATGATTCTTCTTGGAATACCGACTTTGTACTCTGTACTATATCTGCTTGTTTAATTGCTACTTTTGGCTTACTTAGTAATAGTACAGCCGTGATTATTGGGGCGATGATTGTTGCACCTTTGATGTTACCTTTAAGGGGGTTAGCTTTTTCTGCTTGTGAAGGAGATTTAAAGTTATTTAAAGAGGCTATTTTCTCTATTGTTGGGGCTACTTTATTATCTCTTTTTCTTTCCAGTTCGATCGCAACTATTGCTTCTTTACCAGATATGGGCTCAGAAATTATAGCTCGAACTCAACCAAATTTGATCGATTTAGGTATTGCTATCACTGCTGGAGGCATTAGTGGTTTTGGCAAAATCCGAGAGGGTATCAGTGAAACTTTAGCGGGTACAGCTATTGCGGTGGCTTTGATGCCTCCTTTGTGTGTAGTGGGAATTTCTTTGGCTATGGGTAACTATCCCTATGCCGTTGGAGCTTTTTTGTTATATATTACAAACCTGTTAGGTATTACTCTGGCTTGTATGATTGCTTTTATCGTTTCTGGTTATACGAAAGCAACGAAAGCCTTAGGATTAACTACTTTATTGACGGTGTTTTTAATGATACCCTTGGGCGCTAGTTTTTTCCGTTTATTACAGCAACAACGCATTGAAACGGAGATTAATCGCAAATTAGTTAATGAAACTATTACGGTAGGGAAAGATGTAGAAAATGTTCGAGTCAAAATTGTTTGGACTACAAAAAACCCTTTAATTACTGTCACCCTACAAACTGATAAACAAATCTCACCAAAACAAGTCAAGTTAGTACAAGAGTTTCTCAATCAACGGCTCGATCGAAATTTTGATGTAGTGTTTTCTGTTATTCCCGTTCGCAGAATCACGGGAGAAGATAAAGAGATTCCCATTTTTCCCTTAGAAATAGACGAGAATACATTTTCTATCCCCGAAAATAATAATATTATTCCCTTACAATAGAAGAATTAATAATTAATAATTTTTTTCTAATCATCAAGGATATAAAAACGCTTTTTATCGTCATCAAAAAAAATCCCATATTCTATAAGTTGATCTCCTTTTGCTTGTAAAAAACTATCATAACCTGCGTATTTAATATAATCGGTTTTTTTCAATCTTTGCCATACTTGTTGACGGGGTAAATAAACTCTTTTACTAATATCTTCTTGAGGTAAATTTGTCGAAAGTGGAGAATAAGATATAGGTTTTTTTTCTTGGCTATTATTATCTTTTTTCGTTTCTAATTGTGCTTCTAAATCTTCAATTCTTTGAATAAAAGGTTGTAGAGTTTTATTGATAATTAAATTTATTTTTTCCTCAAAATCAATATTATCTTTTTGATGAATTATTTGCTCAATAATAATAGGATTATTTTCTAAACAAGCCTCTATAAATTTTTCTATTACACCTCGATAATTAAACTCATTTTTAGCACACCATTCCTGAAATTTGATGAGCTTAGTTCGATCGAGCCTAACAGATTTTAAGTTATGATGATCAGGATTAGACATATAACATTAACCTTGATTTATTTGAGTCACTAAATGAGTTAATTCGGGAATAATGAGCTTTTCTAACCCTAGTTTAACGGCATTACTCGAACCGGGTAAGGAAAAAACTATTTTACCATTATATAATCCTGCCGTTGCCCTAGAACACATCGATCGAGAGCCAATTTCTTGATAACTTAAATAGCGAAATATTTCCCCGAAACCAGACAACGTTTTTTCTAACATTTGACTAACTATATCATAGGTATTATCCCTAGGAGAAATTCCCGTGCCTCCCGATAAAATAATAGTATCTAAAATGGGATTTTTTACTAAACTAATTAACAAAGATTTTATCTGTTCAGGTTCATCTTTTACAATATCATAATGAATAATTTTGTGATTAGCATTTATCAACAATTCTTGAGCTAATTTACCACTCATATCCGTCTCAAAAGTGCGAGTATCACTAACAGTTATTACTGCACAATTAACACTAGAAATCGGTAAATTTTGATGAGGAATAGCCATAAGAATTGAGAATTAAGAATGCAGAATTAAGAATTAAGAATTAAGAATTAAGAATTAAGAATTAAAAACTTCTCACTATGGTTATCGAGCGTAGTCGAGATGCACTATTGACTATTCATTATTCATTATTCACTATCAACTATTCACTATTAAGATTTAGTAAACCCTAAACCATGTTCTTCTGCGTAGCGTTCCATAAAACGCATAAATCTATCCCATTCTTGAGGAGATTTTATCACATAAATTGCTTCGATCGCCTTGGGTTCGCCGTTAACGAATTTACACTTTACCTCACGGGTGACTAATTCCCCTTCTTCGTCGATTAAATACATACCAGTCACTTCTTGAGTATTGCCACTTTCTAGTATTTTGGAACTTTCAAAACGAAATGTTGCAGTACCATTGCTACCGTCACGGGAACGAGTTAATTTAACATCAGGGATAGATTCTTCGATTACGCCTTGGGCAAATTGTATTTGAGCCATTAATGATATTTCCTATGATTTTTTATTAAACTATAACTTTACCTATTTTCTCATAACATTGAGTTATCAACGGTAAAATTTGAAAATTAGAGATAAACTCATTATATAACTATTTGGTAATGTTAGAAGTCGAAGTCCACTCAGAGTTACGAAATTTTTTACGGCAAAAATCCCAGTTAGGTTGGATACACCATCTAACTATGGCGAGAATGGTAGCTCGTGGGTTAAGATTAGGTCGATCGACTATCATTCAAACTGGCACAAGTTATCTGCAATATTATCCTAGTTATTTAATCCCTGCATTATTGGCTAATGATGATGTAATTATTGTAGCAAAAAAGGAGATTCAACAATTATTAGTTAAAGAGAAAATACCTTGTTTACAACAATGGTTAAATACAGATAAATTTGTAAGTACTAATTGTCAAGAAAAAGGTTTAAAATCGGCTACTTTATATGTAATTAATTATCAATATTGGTTAGATTTAGTGTTTAATAATGTACTGAATGAATCAGCAGTTACGATTATCGAAGAAGCTGAAAATTTACTAGATATTATCACCGAATATTTAACCCAAGAAATTACCGCCGAAGATTGGTATAATTTGCAATTATTGTTACCCCATCATCAAAATTTTCTTAGGGAAAAACTAGCTAGATTAACAAAACTAATTTATAGTCATCCTAACAATCCCTATAATAGTTATTTATTGGAAGATGAAGAAATTATTATTATTCAAGAATTATGTAATTTAGTCAAAGAAAAAACTACTCAAGAGCCTGTTTATAAAAAGTTGATTAATTTTTGTGAAGCATTAAGTCAAAATCATCAATATATTAACTATTTTACCGTGAATCGATCGAACGGTTCTTTTACCCTCAAATCTTCACCTTTGGAATTAAAAAATTTAATTAATAATATTTGGCAAAATAGAACATTTATTTTACTATCTAGTTATTTAGATACAAACAAATATCCCCTAGATTATAGTCAATCATTAGGATTAAATTTAGAAGATTTTACTTGCTTAAAATTTTCTCCTGATGGACAAAATCAGAATCTCAATCTTTATTTTCCTCGTAATTTTCCCTTTCCTAATAATCCTCATTTTCAACATCGAGTTAGTCAAGAAATAGTCGCTTTAGTTAGCAGTATTAAAGTTAATCACTATCCAATTATTATCATCGTTGATGATGTGCCATTACAAGGGCAAATTACCGCTAATTTAGCGAGTTATTTCGGTTCGAGAGTTAAACTAAATTCTTTAGATATAGGGGAAAATAGTATTTTAGTCTGCGATATAAAATTTTGGTTAAACTATCAGGATAAACTATTAAATCCTATCCTATTAATCTTTGCTACTTTACCAATTCCTTCTTTAGAAAATCCCCTTATTGGCGCTCAAGTTACCCATTATAAAAATCAAAAAAAAGATTGGTTTCGTTTATTTCTCTTACCTTATGCCATTAAAATTTTACAACAATCAACTATGTCTATTAGAAAAAATCAAGGGGTAATTGCATTATTAGATAATCGGGTTAATTACCGTAGTTATGGTATTAATATTTTACGATCGTTAGAACCCTATGCTAAAATTAATTATGTGGATATGTTTGAAATTAATAATTAGAATTAAGAATTAAAAAGTGTAGCAAATAATTATTTATTTTATATATATTTTTTCTCCCTATTTATGACTATTAAAGTTGTCGGTATCGGTTTAGAAGGTAAAAATAGTTTAACTAATTTTGTCCTCGATATTGTTAATCAAGCTACGGTTTTAATGGGTGCCGATCGACACTTACAATACTTTAGTAACTATCAAGTAACAAAAATAAAAATTAATAATTTAGAGTCAATAATTACAGATATTAAGAAATATCAAAAACAAGGAGAAAATATTGTTATTTTAGCATCAGGTGATCCTTTATTTTTTGGTATTGGTAGAATTTTAGTCAATAATTTTACTAAAGAAGAATTAGAATTTTACCCTCATTATAGTTGTGTTCAGCTAGGTTTTAATAAATTAAAAATACCTTGGCAGGATGCAATATTTATCAGTCTGCACGGCAGAAATATTGATGCTTTAATTGAGGCATTAAAAAAAGGTTATGAAAAAATGGCTATTCTCACAGATAATACTAATAATCCCCTCGTTATTTGGCAAGTTTATCATCAATTAAAATCTAGTTTTTCTTATGATTTTTGGTTATGTGAAAATCTTGGGAGTCAAGATGAAAAAATTACTCTCATCGCAACAACAGAGGATATAAACCTAGACAATATATCTCCTCTTAATATCATTATTTTAATTAAAAAACAGGAGTTCGATCGAGATGTTTTAGATGTCAAAAAATTACCTCTGATGGGATTGCCAGATAACTTATTTAAAACCTTTCGGGATCAACATGGATTAATCACCAAAAAAGAAGTAAGATTGATGATATTAGGGGCATTAGCTTTACAACAAAATCAAATCATTTGGGATATAGGAGCAGGTACTGGTAGTGTTTCGATCGAAATAGGTAGATTAGTAAATTCTAGTAAAATTTATGCCATAGAAAAAACGGCAATGGGGGCAAATTTAATCAGAGAAAATAGTGAGAGATTTCGAGTAAAAAATATCACAGTAATTCATAACAAGGCTGAAAAAATCATTTCAGATTTGCCTAATCCTCATCGTATTTTTATCGGTGGTAGCGGTGGAAATTTAACCCTTTTATTAAACATTATTCAAACAAAAATTCATCCCGAAGGAAAAATTGTCATAGCCTTAGCCACGATCGAAAACTTAAACGAAGCCTTACAATGGTTTAAAGAGAATAGTTGGAATTATGAGATTCTTCATGTACAAATATCAAAATCGTTAGCTATCGCTAAAAATACCCGTTTTAATCCTCTTAATCCTGTGCAGATTATTACCGCATGGCTATAGACATAAAATGATGAAAGTGATATTTTCTCTAAAAATGGCGTTAAATTTATGGAACGATCGAACATTCATTCGCCCTATAATTCATGAATCTATAGGCGAAACATTTTCTTACAAAAAATCTGACAAAATTAACGATTTATGGGGTAAAAAATGATTTAAGTAATATTTCGCAACTCAGTATGAAATCGCTTTAGCAGATTTTAGCTATTAGCTTCGAGATTGCTTCGTGCCTCGCAATGACAATCCAACTTAACTAAATTATTTAATTTCCATTCCCTAGCATCATCAGTAAACTTAAATACCAACTAGCTTATCAATATCTTTTATTCCCTTGCCTAGTATAATAATCAGTTATATTATGGTAATTTTTATTTTGATACAATAAGTTATGTTTGATGCTTTAGCGGAACGTTTAGAAGATACATGGAAAAAGTTACGAGGGCAAGGTAAGATAACCTCCTCCAATGTTCAAGAGGCTTTACAGGAAGTAAGACGGGCTTTATTAGAAGCGGATGTTAATTTTCAGGTTGTCAAAAGTTTTGTAGCCGAAGTCGAAAAAAAAGCCCTCGGTGCAGAAGTTATCTCTGGGGTGAATCCTCAACAGCAGTTTATCAAGATTGTTTACGATGAATTAGTTAAAGTCATGGGGGAAAGTAATGTACCCCTTGCCAAAGCAGAAAAATCTCCTACAGTAATCTTAATGGCTGGTTTACAGGGTGCAGGTAAAACCACCGCTACTGCTAAACTAGCTTTATATCTGCAAAAACAAAATCGCTCTTGTTTGTTAGTGGCTACGGACGTATATCGACCTGCGGCGATCGATCAGTTAATCACTTTAGGGAAACAAATTAATATCCCCGTCTTTGAGTTAGGCAAAGATGCTAATCCCGTAGAAATTGCCCGTCAAGGTATCGCCCAAGCGCAAGAGCAAAAAGTTGATACCGTCATCATCGATACTGCTGGACGTTTGCAGATCGATCGAGATATGATGGCAGAATTAGCCCAAATCAAAGAAGTGGCACACCCCCACGAAATTCTCTTAGTGGTGGATTCCATGACTGGGCAGGAAGCCGCTAACGTTACTCGTACCTTCCATGAAGAAATCGGCATTACGGGTGCAATTTTAACCAAAATGGACGGGGATAGTCGAGGCGGTGCTGCCTTATCCGTGCGTACCATTTCAGGGCAACCCATTAAATTTATTGGGGTTGGGGAAAAAGTCGAAGCGCTCGAACCCTTTTATCCCGATCGAATGGCATCCCGTATATTAAATATGGGGGATATTGTCACCCTTGTAGAAAAAGCGCAGGAAGAATTAGACATCGCCGACGTAGAAAAAATGCAACGGAAGATGATGGAGGCGAAATTCGACTTTAACGACTTCCTCAAACAGATGCGCCTGTTAAAAAATATGGGATCATTTGCAGGGGTAATGAAACTCATCCCCGGTATGAATAAATTAGGGGCAGGGGCGCTCGAACAAGGAGAAGTGCAACTGAAAAAAACTGAATCCATGATCAATTCCATGACAAAGGAAGAAAGGGCAAATCCGCAACTTTTAGCGCAATCCCCTAGTCGTCGTCGCCGTGTCGCTAAGGGTTCGGGGCATGAAGAAAAAGAGGTGTCTCGTCTTGTCAGTGACTTTACTAGAATGCGCACCATGATGCAACAAATGAGCATGGGAGGAGGAATGCCCCAGATGCCGGGAATGCCGGGCATGGGAGGAATGTTCGGAGGTAATCGCCCCGGTTATCGCAATCAACCTCCTGCTAAAAAGCCGAAGAAAGTTAAGAAAAAAAGAGGTTTTGCTGATCTGTAACCTAAAATAAAATGTCATTGCGAGGCGCTTTGCGTTGCGAGGTACGAAGCAATCTGAAGCAATCTCTTATTCTCAATTATTGCTAACTCGATCGATCTTTGGGTTTATGGGGATCGATCGAAATCTTTCTGAAAAAAACTTCACAATTAACACAATCAAAATTGATTAAATATTAATTTACTGGTTGTTTTTGCCAAGAAGTTAATGAACCACTTTTAACAGCTTGAAATCCGGGGAAACCACCAATTCCACTGCCGATAACTTCCATTAATCCTGGTTGTTCAAAAAATACAGAACTGTTACTAGGATTACCTATCACGTTATAACTTTTTGCCCATACACCACCATAAATATTTGTTCCCCCAGGACTATTAAAATTGGAAGCAGTATAAGTTCCACTACCCGCTATCAAATTAGCATCTCTGACAGCATCATTCACATCTAGACCAGAACAACCATTACCCCCCCCATCAATACCTACATTAGCATAAGGTGCATGGATAAAAGCCATAGTACAAGCGTTTCCTGACAATAACCAATTTTGAGTACTATTAGAAGGGGGATTACCATATACTCTGATTTGTCCAGGTCGAGGAGTAGCCGTAGCATCAACTAATCTTAAATCATCATTTCCACTTTGAGTTACATTCCCAGAAATATAGATACGAACTTCCGCATTGGTATTAATTAGAATCCTACTTCTATCCCAATCACGAATTTGATAATAATAAACTTGTTTTGTTTTTCCGTCCACATCCACATTAGAAACCACATCTCCAGATCTTGGGAGAGTTGGATGACTATTCTGAGTAATATCTCCGGGAGAGGTAAAAGTATTAATTGTTACTCCACTAGGTGGGGGAGGAACTGCAGGGATACTTAAAGAACCTATTTTTATGTCTGTAGTTTGTCCTTGATAAGGATTATTGATAACGGAGTTAGTGGTTGCTCCTAAAGAATCTCTCAAGTCATTTGTACTTGGTTGTGTGGCACCCCCTGAACAGGATAATTGACACTGTGCTGGATCTGTACAGACAACATTAGTTGTAATAGCATCACTTTGTCGCATATTAAAATCAGAAGCCATGAGAGCAGGGCCTGAACCTCCACCGCCAACAGGTTCAATGGTAACGGGAAATTCCACTAACAAACGAGAGCGACTATTGGATTGACGATTTAATTCTCCTTGAACTAATAAACGTCCTAAATTATTGGGTTCATCATAACGATAAGCTAATAGTTCAAATACACCAGCACTAGAACCTGTACCTGTTGAAACTCTATTGCGAGTCACACTACCTGTTGTACTGTCAACGGTAATAACTGTTAAATTATTAGCGACATCGTCAGCAGAAGAACCACAGGAATTAATGGCGTATTGAAGAGTTAAATCTTTTGTCGTATCTGTCCATTCATTAAGAGCAGTTCCCAAAAGTCCATTGGGATCAAAGGTTCGGATGAGTAACTCTCTATTTTGAGAATTGGCGTTGAATTGAGCAATTAAATTATTAATTCCAGCTTCCGTAATGGCTACATTTTGTTTAGCACTTTCCTCTGAATAAACATTTGTTTTATTTTTCGATGCCATAAAAATCCCTGTGGTGGTAGCGGCTAAAATGACTAATCCTAAAGATATAGCAATAATTAAAGTATTACCTTTTTCTTTATTTTTACTATTTAAAACTTGACTGCGAAAAACCCACATCCACAAGTTACTTATGTTTTCTTTATTGTTTTTCATTTTTGCGCACCCTTTTTAATTTAGACTCTAAAATCTTAATAAAATTTAACGTATTTATACTGATAAATTACCTTATCTTTATAATAACTTTAAATTGTTTTTTTAGTATTAGTAAATATACGCAATTAAACGCTATTTGATATAGGCAAGAATATCCTCAACTTGTAAATCGAGGTAATAATCCTGAATAATTGAATCAAAAGAAAGTCAATCATTAAGCAATTCGAGAATACTTTGTACAGTAATGCGTGTACCTGCGATACAAGGTTTACCCAAGTGAATTTGAAGATTAACGGTTATTCTTCCCATTGGGAAAACAACACAAGCATCTATAAATTGAAAATACTTTGTTAAATTCTCTAATTACCTGAATTTATCGCACCATATGCTCACTTACCTATCGCACGATTCTTTTAAAAATGCAATTGTTATAAATTAACAGTTTGAATTTAACCTAATACCTGTTACCCGATACCTGATACCTTTTTTTTGACATAATTTATCATAAGTAGTGACGCTCCATACACTTACGTTTGTAAAGTGTAGGCTTCAAGCGGAAATTATCCAACACTAAAGCAAAATAGATTGTATATTTTAAAATTAATGGAAATAACCCATAATCTTTGTTGCCTCTTGCCTTTTGCCTTTCACAAAGTAAACATACAATTAATTTGCC
>NZ_JBLZFY010000019.1:0-52671 GCF_050753365.1 Geminocystis sp. CENA526 | reverse complement strand
GAATATTACATCTATGATCCCGATCGAAATGTTTTGACAGGATTAGAAAGAGAAAATGGCATTTTAACCTTTATTGAAGATATTACAGACTGGATAAGTCCAAGATTAGGCATTCGTTTTGTGTTAACAGATGAGACTCTTAAAGTCTATTATCCTGACGGGCAACCTTTTTTAACTACCATAGAATTGACGGAAAAAGCAAATAAAGCTGATTTAGAAGCACAAAAAGCTCAATTACAAGCTCAACAGGAAAAACTACGAGCTGATGAAGAAAAACAACGGGCTAATCAAGCTCAATTACAAGCACAACAGGAAAAACTACGAGCCGATCGAACACAATTAGAAAATGAAAGATTACGGCAATTATTACAACAGGCAGGGATTAATATTCCTAATGACTATAATTAACATAAAACTAATGAGCGAAATCTTGACTTATGAAAATATCACTCGATCGAAATATAGTATATCCAGATAGTGATGGTAAACCCATGGCAGACAACACCAAACAATTCCGTTGGATAGTATTATTCAAGGAAAACTTAGAATGTTTATTCGCAGATAATCCCAATGTATTTGTAGCAGGGGATTTGCTATGGTATCCAGTAGAAGGAAGTCCAGAAATACGAGTTGCCCCTGATGTGTTTGTAGTGTTCGATCGTCCAAAAGGCGATCGAGGTTCATATCAACAATGGAAAGAGAATAATATTACCCCTCAAGTGGTGTTTGAAATTCTCTCCCCCGGCAATACCTATAAAGAAATGGTGAAAAAACAGCAGTTTTACGATAAGTATGGAGTGGAAGAATATTACATTTATGATCCTGATGATAACGAATTAACAGGATTTCAACGCATCGAAGGTAATTTAGAGTTAATTGATAATATCACAGACTGGACAAGTCCCAGATTAGGTATTCGTTTTGTGCTAACAGAAGATACCTTAAAAGTATATTATCCCAATGGGCAACCCTTTCTTACTACTATAGAATTTAATGAAAAAGCTACCCAAGAAAAGTTACGAGCCGATCGAACACAATTAGAAAACGATCGATTACGGCAATTATTACAACAGGCTGGAATTGATATTCCTGATGACTATAATTAACAATAACGATGAGATGAGGGAAATCTTATGACATTATCACTCGATCGAAATATAGTATATCCAGATAGTGATGGTAAACCCATGGCAGACAATACCAGACAATTCCGTTGGATAGTCTTATTCAAGGAAAACTTAGAATGTTTATTCGCAGATAATCCGAATGTATTTGTAGCAGGAGATTTACTTTGGTATCCAGTAGAAGGAAGTCCAGATATTAGAGTGGCACCCGATGTATTTGTAGTTTTCGATCGTCCAAAAGGCGATCGAGGTTCATATCAACAGTGGAAAGAGAATAATATTACCCCTCAAGTGGTATTTGAGATTCTCTCCCCCGGCAACACCTATAAAGAAATGGTGAAAAAACAGCAGTTTTACGACAAATACGGAGTAGAGGAATATTACATCTATGATCCCGATCGAAATGTTTTGACAGGATTAGAAAGAGAAAATGGCATTTTAACCTTTATTGAAGATATTACAGACTGGATAAGTCCAAGATTAGGCATTCGTTTTGTGTTAACAGACGACACCTTAAAAGTATATTATCCCGATGGACAACCCTTTCTTACTACTATAGAATTAACACAAAAAGCTCAACAGGAAAAACTACGAGCAGATCAAGCTCAATTACAAGTTAATAGAACACAATTAGAAAACGATCGATTACGTCAATTATTACTACAAGCGGGAATTAATATTCCTGATGACTATAATTAACGATGAGATGAAGAAAATTAGAAATCGATCGATTACGTCAACTATTACGAGATTCAGGTAAAGAAAATTAATTATGAGTAACCCTACTTCTTCTGCGTGGCAATGGCAAGAAACAGACAACGGTAACTATCTTACTTGTCAACTGTTAAAAGATTGGCAACACGGCTTTTTTTCCAGTCATTTTCAAGGCAAACCTCCCGAAATTTTAGTCAACCATCTCAACCCCAAGGCTTCTACCTATCGTCTTAAACAAATTCATAGCGATATTGTCCATTATACGGATAAGGTAGATGTGTTAAAGCAAGAAACGGATTTAGTGCAAGGAGATGGCATTATTACGGAAAAACCCTTACAATCGGTGTGGGCGGCTAGTGCGGATTGTACACCAGTACTAATAGCCGATCGAGGTACGGGAAAAGTCACCGCTATTCATTCGGGATGGAGAGGTACAGCTAGTAATATTGTACCAAAAGCGATTCAATTATTAAAATCTCAAGGTAGTAAAGAAGAAAATCTCTTATTTGCTCTAGGTCCTGCTATTGATGGTAAAGTATATCAAGTCGATAAATTGGTGGCGATAAAAGTTTTAAAAACGATTATCACAGGAGATTTAGAAGATGATTTAATCTTAGAAAAAGCCTATCAGTTTACTAATAAGCCTATTCTTCCAGACACAGAAAAAGATAAGGTAAAATTAAACGTTACTCAAGTAATTAACTTACAAATTCAAGGGCAAAATATTCCCATTGACAACATTTCGATCGCACCTTATTGTACTTATCAAACTCCTGAATATTTCTTTTCCTATCGCCGTACCAAAGAAAAAAATGTACAATGGTCTGGTATTGTTTCTTCTTAAGTTCAATACTTTAAGCTATCAATATTTGTTCACATAATTTGTCTTCTAAATCTTTTTCCTCTTGTTTGACAGATTCGATCGAACTTTGGATAATTTCTTCAATAGATAAACCTTGTTCATATTGTTGTAACCATTTTTGAGCCTGATTACCCTCTTCTAAAATTTTGTAAGCTGGAGTGAGAAAACAAGCAAATCCTCTGGCTTTAGCAATGGGATATAATTCGCTAATCAACTCCTCTAGCCAGTCTTTAGCAATGATTTGACTACCATCCTGCCAACGATACAATAAAGCCGTTAAACTTTTTTCACTCACCGCTTGTTCATTATATTTCGTAATTCTCAGTAATTCTTGTTCTAAATCGCCTCGATCGATGGTACTTTGTTGTAAAGGATCAAGGGTATCATCATTTAAAATTTGGGCTATTCTTGCCTCTAAAATCGCCGTTATAGCTAACAAATGAATGGGGTTTAAAACTAGATCACAAATTCGTAACTCTAGTCGATTCAAACTGTAAGGACGATTATCTCCATTGGGTCGCACAGAACACCACAAATGACGGACATTTTGCATTGTACCCAAAACCAACTGTTGTTTTGTCCATTCTATATAATGATTATGGCTATGGAATAGGGGTACATCTTGAGGAGTATGAGGAAATAAACGCCAACGGGTAGAGTGATTTCCCGTCACTTGATTATCGAGGAAGGGAGAGGAGGCGCTTAAAGCCAACAATAAAGGGGCTTCTACCCTGATTAAACGATAGGCTTGAATTAGTTTTTCTGTGTCTTCTATACCGATATTGATATGAATACTCGCCGTAACGATTTTTGTATGGTAAGTTTGTTCAATATAATCATGATAGTGATTATCAGGATCAGATCTGAAAAATTTGCTACTATTTCCTAAAGATAAAGTACTCCCCGGTATAATCGTATAGTCTCCCAAGGTTTGAAGATACTGTCTTAAGTCTCTACGAGGGCGCAATAATGCACATAGGAGTCGATCGTAATTACACAAAGGAGCAGTAGTATATTCGACATTTCTACTATCAGGCTCTCGCACAAAACCATGTAAATCCTTAACAATTTGACTAGAAAGCCCGACTACCTCACCTTTATTTGTGCCTGTATAAACTTCGACTTCAAAACCTTTTGATAACAGCACCCTTTATCTCCTATTGCGATTAAACACTTTAATTATAAGCTAATTTGTATCCCACATTCAGCACGTCATTTTATAGTCAATAAGCAATTAAATATTATCCAAAAAATTAAACAATAGGCATCTCCATAAATCGGGCTAGAAGCCCGAAATACTGTTCAAAAACCATAATTTTTGGAGAAGTCTAATATCGTAGCAATTCTTTTTTAATTTGGTATGATTAGGATAAAAAACTAGATTGAAAATTACTATGAAAAAATTAATTCATAGGACTTGACATATATTCGCCTATAGGCGAATATAAAGAGGTGAGCAAATATGAACTAGAAATATACACCACTGACAAAGGAGAAATTCCTTTTCAAGATTGGTTAGAAAGACTCAAAGATAATAAAGCACAAGCAAAAATTGCGGCGAGATTGAGGAGAGCCTCTTTTGGCAATTTTGGTGATTATAAAATCATTAAAGGTGCAAAAAATATCTTTGAGATGCGTGAACATTACGGTTCAGGCTATCGAATATTTTACAGCATTATCAATAATAAAATAATTCTTTTACTTGCTGGGTCAACAAAAAAGAAACAGAATGAAACAATTATCAAGGCGATTGAATATTTTACTGATTATCAAAGGAGGAAAGAATAATGACACACTCACCTAGTAGTCCATTTGAATTGTCTCAACTGCAATGTTTACAAGATCGTGAAACTGCGGCTATCTACCTAGAAGAATGTCTTGCTGATGGAGATATTGAACTATTTCAAGCGGCTCTTCAAGATGTAGCTAAAGCCCAAGGAGGTGTAACTGCTATTGCTCAAACAGCCGAATTAAATAGCACTAGCTTATATCGATCTCTTTCTAAGACGGGCAAACCACAGTTCAAAACTATTTCCAAAGTTTTATCAGCTCTGGGTATGCGTATGTCTGTAACTTTAAAGAGTGAAGAAAATGCACCGGATATAATAAGCTAGAGGAGAAAAATAAGTGTGGGTAAAATTGTTAAAGCAATTAGGAATGCAGAATTAAGAATTAAGAATTACTTATTACCCATTACCTCCCCTCATTTATCACAATACTTTTTCAGCAACACCTACTTATTATTTTATGATGGAGGCGATGCTCAATGTATTCAGCCTATACTCTAAATTCTACATTTTAAATTTCTAAAGGGTTATGGTTGCCCATTCGGGTTGACGAATAAAATTAATCATATTAGTAAATTTTCTTAATTCAAACTGTTTTAATTCAAAAAGATGATCAGATTTTTCTATCCATAAATCATTGACTTCTTTAATCACAGATTCGACTTTATTTAAGTCAATATTTTCATCAATTTTATTAAAGTATCCTAAAGTAATATGAGCGACAAAATCGTATTGTTGTTCAATACCTAGTTTGATAATTTGCTCATTTTGATAAATTAATTGACGTAGTTGAATTATCGGCTCATAACTATTTTCAGTCGGGGCAAGACATAAGGCAATCGCCCTCGGAAAGATTGATAAACCAATAACTTCTAAGCATAATTCTAAAGATTCTGTTTTAGTAATAGCATTGTTATATTCTGAAAAAATTTTACCTATTTCTGAAATTAAAATATTGTCAAAATCAGGATTTTCTTTCACCGCATTAGTATAACTTTTCTCCCAGATTAAATCCGCTAAGGTTAAATGGAAACTTTCTTTCGGTAAACCCAAGAAAAAATCAGAGCCTAATTTTTCTACTAAGGGAGATAATACATCTTCTAAATTATGATAAAATTCTTTATTATAATTATCTTCTGTATAGGGTGGAGTAATAACACTATATCCGGGGAAATCTACGGGTTTTCCTTCTACAAATTTAGGCGACGACTGAATATTTTTTAACTGTTGTTTATAGTTGGAGGGTACAGTCATTTGTACAACTCTATTTATATAATTTTGATAATTTCCATCCATTTTTGTTGTCCTTTTTTATATTTATATAGCGAAGATTATGGGGGTTTATTTTGACAAGATTTATAATTCTAGTTTATAGTTGATCAATATTATAAATTTATCTGCTTTTTCCTGTCAATCAATCTTTAAAATTTACTTATGGCTATTTATGGCTATCACGGGTAAACTTCGTAATAATTTCTGTTAAATGAGGATATAATGTAACTAATTGTGTTCGATCGGCTAGGGTAAAATCAGCAAAATCAAATCCCGGAGATACAGTACAACCAATTAAACTATAGGAGTTGGGTTGACTAACATGAGCAGCAAACCAACAATCATGGGGAATAACTAACTGTAAAACTTCGTTTTCTTCGGGGTTATTTCCTAGTTTAAATTCGTGATATTTTCCTTCAGTATCGATGACATTAACTATTAAAGTTGTACCGCTATAAAAATGGAAAATTTCGTCACTTTTTAGTTTATGAAAACTAGAAAATTCTTTATCTAATAAAAGATAATAAATCGCTGTACTAACATTTCGACAATCATCATATCTTGTCAATAATTTATCTTGATTAATAATATCTTCACTGCGATAGGTTTCTCGATAGTATCCCCCTTCAGGATGTTTTTGCAGGTTTAGTTTTTCAATCCAATATTTTCCGTCCATTGTTAATCATTACAACTAATTTTTATCTAATATACCATTATCCTCTCCGTTCGATCGAAATTTTATATTAATAGAAGACATTTAATAGAGTTTTTCATTAATTGTGGAAAGTGGAAAAAGAGATTTTAAAAATTATGCCCTTCTAAATATATTTTTGATTATTATCATAGGTAATTTGTGAGGATTGATATTCTAAAGGCTCAATATGAATTAAGACACGCACTGGAGCAAATTTTTCTTCAAGTTTTGCCTCAATTTGTTCAGTTATATCATGGGCAATTTTAACATTTTCACTATTAACAATAACGTGCATTTCAATAAAAACTTGTCTTCCTAATAATCCCCTAGATGCAATATTATGACAGTTAATTACTCCATCTACTCCCATGACTATTTCATGGATTAATTCAGGGGCGATTGCCATTTGATCAACTAACCAAGGTAAGTTATTTTTTAATACCTCCCAAGCACTTTTTATCACTAAAATAGCAACAGGAAAAGCTAATAAATAATCGAGGGATTGTAACCAAGGCAAATTCCATGCTTCCGATTGCCAAACTCCTATCAAACCAAACAATACACTAATTGTTATCCATACATCACTCATGGTGTGAGAGGCATCCGCAATTAAAATATTACTACCTAATTTTTGACCTACTTTTCGCTCATAAAAAGCCACAAAAATATTAATACCTAAAATAATAATTAAAACCCATAATTCAGCACCTCCAATGTTAACAGGTTCACCACCAAAAATTATTCTACTAACGGCACTGCTTAAAATTTCAAAACACGCAATACCTAAAAATGCAGATATACCCAAAGCTCCAATAGCTTCAAATTTTTGATGTCCGTAAGGGTGATCTCGATCGGGAATTGGGGATGAAAGTTGATTGGTTACTAAACCTAAAATATTATTGGCACTATCAGTAACACTATGCAAAGCATCAGCCTGTAAACTTAATGAACCAGTCATTGTACCAACTACGGCTTTTAAAATCAACACAACGATATTCAAAATTAAGGTAATAATTAATACCTTACGAACTTTTTTTTGCTTATTTTCAACCATTATAAATCATTAGGTATAACAAATTAATTCTTAATTTTTATTCTAAATCTTTTTCATTTTTTATAATATTAATTTTTGTAAATTAAGTTGAGATTAAAATTACATTTTAAAGAAAATAATTTATAATAAAACTAATTTAATTATTGAGAATAAATATCATGATTAATCATAATTATTATAACTTAGATAAAATTACTGAACCTATAGCTCAAGCTAAACCAAAAATTCGCTCGATCGTGGAGGAAGTGCTACAATTAGAAAAAGATCGATTATCCCAAAAAAATACTCGTTATATTAATGATGATGTGTTGAATATAATTAAAAAAAATATACAGTAAAGAATTAAGAATTAAGAATTAAGAATTAAGAATTAAGAATTAAGAATGAATAACTGAGTCAAAATTAATTGTTTCATAGTTAAGCATAAGTGATATAATTGTAATTATGATGAGCCGTTAAAATTATTGATCAGCTATTTTGAGATGAAAATTATTAGTGTACAGTTTTTAAATTTTAGACAATTTTATGGTAAAACTCCGATAATTTATTTTGCTAATGGAGAAAAAAACACGACTATTATTCATGGTAATAATGGTGCAGGAAAAACTACTATATTAAATGCTTTTACTTGGGTATTTTATGAAAGATTTACTTCCGCTTTTGCTTCTCCTGAATTATTAGTTAATAAAAAGGCTATTTATGAGGTAGAATTTGGCAGTTCGATCGAATGTTTTGTCGAGATAATATTTGAGCATGATTATAAAACTTATCAGTTAAAAAGAAAGTGTTTTGCCCATAGAAATAAGGATAATAAAATAGTTATTAATCAACCTCAATTATACATGATGGTAGCTGGAGATGATGGAAAATGGCAACATCCTCTTGAGTCACCGATGGATATAATTGAAAGAATTTTACCTCGTAGTTTACATCAATATTTCTTTTTTGATGGAGAACATATTGATCATCTTTTTCGAGTAGAAGAAAGGCATAAAATTGCGGAAGATACGAAAGAATTAATTGGGGTAAAAGTTTTAGAAAGGGCAGTTTCTCATCTAAAAAATGCCCAAAAAAGTTTAAAAGATGAGTTACATAGCTTAGGAGATATAACTATTAAAACACTGGTTAAGCAACAAAAAGAACAGGAAAATTTACGGATAAAGTTAAAAGAAGATGAACATTTATTAGCCTCAAGATTAAGTCAATTAGAGTCAGAAAAACAAAATCTTTCTAATCAAATGATGGCTATGTCTGGCATTGAAAATTTACAGCTATTAAAACAAAAATTATTACAAGAGGAGAAAGAAGTTAGAAAAAATCTAGTCAATACTCAGCAAATTATCAAAAAAGAAATTTCTACTAGAAGTTATTTAACATTTTTGGGAAGTTCGATCGAACAATTTAAAGTTATTATCGAAAATTTAAGGGAAAAAGGGGAATTGCCCAGTGGTATAAAAAAGCAATTTGTTGCTCAATTATTAAAACAAAATAAGTGTATTTGCGGTACAGAATTATATGCCGATAATGAGGCTTATCAAGAAGTAGAAAAATGGATGAATATAGCTGGAAATAGTGAAATAGAAGAAGCATCTATTCGTTTAGAAACTCAAGTTAATAGTATTGAATCTCAGGAAAAAAACTTTTGGATAGAAATAAATAAACATCAAGAAAATATTAATAATTGGCGCTATCAATTAGGCAACATTGAAGATGAATTAGAAAAAATCAATCAACAATTAAGGCAATATCCCGATCGAAATATTCAAGAAACACAAAAACAATTAGATAATATAGATCAACATATTCGACAATTAACCTTAAATCAAGGGGAAATTAACTTACAATTAGAAACCATCGAAGAAGAATTAATTAACCTAGAAAAACAAATCAAAAAACAAGAAGTTAAACAAGAAAAACAGGCTTTAATTATCAGAAGAATTGATGCCAGTGAAGAAGCCATAAAATGTATTAATGAGGTACAAAAACGTTTAGAAAATCAATTCAGATTAGCCTTAGAAAAGAAAGTACAAGAGATTTTTAATTCAATTTCTTTCACTCCTTATCAACCTCGTTTAAACGAAAATTATGAATTAAATTTAATCGAAAATACATCAGGAATTGCTTTGTCTGTTGCGCCTTCTACGGGAGAAAATCAAATCTTGAGTTTATCTTTTATTGGTGCTATTATTGACATGGTGAGGGAATGGTCAAAACAGAGTAGTTTAGTCGGTTTAGACTCTAGTAAATTTCCCATAATTATGGATTCTCCCTTCGGCAGTTTAGATGAAATTTATCGCCGTCAAGTAGCTAAATGTATCCCACAATTAGCCAATCAATTAGTAGTTTTAGTCACCAAAACTCAATGGCGAAATGAAGTAGAATCGGAAATGAATCCTTATATTAATAAACAATATATTCTAGTATATCGATCGCCCAAACAAGACTGTCAAGAGGATTTTATTAACATTAATAACCAACAATATCCCCTAGTTAAAAAAAGTGATAATCAATTTGAATATACTGAAATTATTGAAGTTAATTAAGAGTTATTGAATGAGGTATTTAATTAAAGTAATAAAATGTTATTTTAGAATAGATTTTAGTTTATATATCAATAAATAATAGCTATTTATCAATAACAAAGATAAAATGAAAAAACACCCTAATAAAGAAATAAAGAAATAAGGAAAGTAATAGAGGAGGCATTAAAACAAGGTTGGCAAGTAAAAGAGCCTAAAGGTCATGCACATATTTGGGGTTCTTTGTATTGCCCTAAAAATGATCCTAATTGCTGTAGTGGACGTAATTGTATTTTAAATATACATTGCACTCCCAAAAATCCCACTAACCATGCTAAACAACTAAAAAAAGCCATAAATGATTGTATTTATAACGAAAAAAATATATGAAAGAATTTAATTTTGCTTTAATTTTTGATTTTCATAATCCTAAAATTGATCCAGATATTTATAGTGATGCTTTATATGAAGTAGGATGTAGTGATGGACTATTTGCAGTAGGAAAAAAAGGTTCAATAGCCATAGATTTTATTAGAGAATCTGAGTCAGCTTATGAAGCTGTATCAAGTGCTATTAAACAGGTAAAATTTGTTATTCCTGAATCTGATTTAGTTTATATTTCTCCTGATTTAGTAGGTATTAAAGACTTAGCAGAAATTTTTGAATGCAGTCAAAAAAAAATAGAAAAATATACTTTAAAAGAGAGTTTTCCTAATGCTTTTTATAGCGTATCTCAAAGTTTATGGTACTTAGAAGATGTATTAAATTGGTTTAAGAAACATACTGATTTAACAATAGATTCTAGTGTTGAAGAAATAGCTAAATTAGCAAGAATTATTAACTTAGAATTAAATAAAAAAAATAAAAGTCCACAAATAATTAAACAAGCGCAAGAATTAGTTACTATTTAATTAATCATAAAATTATCGGAGAGATTGCAAAATGAAAGTATTTGTAGCAGGAGCAACAGGGCAAACTGGCAGAAGAATAGTATCTGAGTTGGTGAAACGAGACATCTCTGTTTGCGCTTTAGTGAGGGATGAAAATAAGGCTAAAGAGATTTTACCGAATCAAGTGGAGTTAATTGTGGGTGATGTGCTTAATCCTGATTCCTTTTCTTCTGCTATAGCTGACTGTAATATCGTAATTTGTGCCACTGGTGCGACTCCTAGTTTAGACCCAACGGCTTTTTATAGGGTAGATTATGAAGGTAGTAAAAATCTCATCAATTTAGCGAAGAAACATAATATCGATAAATTTATCTTTGTGACTTCTTTGTGTGTGTCAAGATTTTTTCATCCTCTCAACTTATTTGGCTTAGTTTTATTCTGGAAAAAACAAGCGGAAAATTATTTAATCAATAGTGGTTTAAATTATACGATCGTACGTCCTGCTGGATTAAAAAATGAGGATAATCAATACCCGCTAATAGTTAGTGGTGAAGATACCTTATTTGAAGGCTCAATTCCTCGTATTAAAGTAGCAGAGGTTTGTGTAGAATCAATATTTTATCCTTCTACCAATAAGCGTATTTTAGAAATAGTTGCTCAAGAAAATGCTGAGACTAAAAATTGGGATGAGTTATTAGCAGTATAGCTAGGGTGTTAAAATTATGAACTTATCATCTATTAAAAATACAGCTAAAAAAACCCTTGATTTGTTTAAGGTTGATGAAGCCCAAATCGCTGAATTATTAGAATCCGTTCGATCGAATTTACCCACCACTGAAGCCTTATTAATAGGCAAACCCCAAGCTGGAAAAAGCTCGATCGTGCGAGGATTAACGGGAGTTGGAGCTGATATTGTGGGGCAAGGTTTTCGCCCCCATACCGAGTTTACTAAACGTTATGCCTATCCCTCCGAAGAATTACCATTACTGATTTTTACCGATACGGTAGGATTAGGAGATGTTAATAAAAATACAGAGCAAATAATTCAAGAATTGACTACTGAATTAGACATCGAAACAAAAAGAGCAAGAATCTTGATTTTAACAATCAAAATTAATGATTTTGCTACAGATACTTTAAAAATTATTGCCGAAAATTTAAGAAAAAAATATCCGCAAATACCATGTTTATTAGTAGTCACATCTCTCCATGAACTTTATCCCGATTTAACCCTCACACAACATCCCGAATACCCTCCTAATTTTCCCGATATAGAAAGGGCATTTACGGAAATAAAAAACACCTTTCAAGGATTGTTCGATCGAGCTTTACTCATTGATTTTACCTTAGAAGAAGATGGATTTAATCCCGTATTTTATGGATTAGAAAATTTGAGAGATTCTTTAGCGGAATTATTGCCTTCTGCTGAAGCAAAAACCATTCATCAACTATTAGATGAAACCGTCAATTCTGAGTTAGGAAATTTATACAGAGACGTAGCTAGACGCTATATTTTAGCCTTCAGTATCATGGCGGCTACCCTTGCCGCAGTGCCATTGCCTTTTGCCACCATGCCCGTTTTAACTGCCTTAGAAGTTACAATGGTAGGGATGTTAGGGCAACTTTATGGGCAAACTATTACCCCATCTCAAGCAGGAGGGATTATCAGTGCCATCGCAGGGGGTTTTTTAGCCCAAGCCATAGGGAGGGAGTTAATTAAATTTGTACCGGGGTTTGGTGCAGTGGTAGCGGCGAGTTGGGCTGGTGCTTATACATGGGCATTAGGGGAGGGCGCTTGTGCCTATTTTGGGGATATTATCGGCGGTAAAAAACCCAATCCTGACAAGATAAAAGAAGTGATGAAAAATGCTTTTGAAAACGCTAAAAAACAGATGAAGGAAAATTAAGAATGAAGATTCTTTTAAAATTATAAACTATTAAAGTTCGCTCACAAAGAGGCACGACTCGCTCGAACCTCCCAAACTCCAAAAATTCGATATAATCTTTTAAATTTAGAAATTGCCAATTTTTCATCGGGTAATTTATTCCCTTTTTTCCGTGCAGTTTCTAACCATAAATCTTTAACAATAATCAATTAGAAGGTCTTTATCGAATATGTTACTATTTAACTTATCGAGCTTTTCAACCAATTCATCTTATTTGCATTGATGAAAGAACAAAAAATTTGTTTATTTTGGCAGGGGATGAAGAAAATATTGAAATTGAAATTACACCAATAGGAGAAGTGATTTAATGGATAACATCAATTATTCTACTATGTCAGATCAAGAATTAAGAGAATATTTTTTAGCAAATCGGGATAATCAATTAGCCTTACAAGCCTATTTAGAAAGAAAAAATAGTCAACCCAGAAAGATAATTGCTACGGTTGGGGATACCGATTTTGATACTAAGATAGAAAGTGCAATTCAGAAAAAATTAAAAGTTCTTCCTAAGAGTCAATAACATAAAATCGATCGAACCTCATAAACCAAAAAGATGCGATCACGAAGTGGCGCTGCGCGATCGAATCGTTGTCAATTTAGAAATAATCAACACTAATCATAAGTGAATCTAACTCCGTCTAAATGAGAGAAAAGATTAAATTCAGGATCATTATTTACATCTTCGGCAATTTGATTAATTATAGGGCTTAAAATCTTAGCTCTTTCTTCAATAGAAAGTTTTACTAATTCTTTAATGGAATAAGTTTTTTTATTATTTTGATTTTTATGAACTATCGTAATATTTACCATGATTACTTTTTCTTGATATGTTATTATAGGCTCGATGTTAAAGTTATAAACTTAATGTTTTAACTTGAGAAATTGCTAATTTTTCATCGGGTAATTTATTGCCTTTTTTCCGTGCAGTTTCTAACCAGAAATCTCTAACAATTATCAATTCTTCTAATGTTTCTTGTAATGTTTCTCCTTGGGCAAGACATCCTTTTAAACAAGGTATTTCTGCCACAAATCCGCCTTCTTCACAAGGATAAATAACCATTGGATAATTCATTTTGACTGTCCTTCAATTAATTCTATTACTCTTTTAACATATACTGATTTTACTCGGTTACGATGAACAGGGATCACAAAAACAATATCACCTTTCTCAAAAATATGATGACTTCCTGTAATTCGATCGAGAATAAATCCCTCTAACTCTAACAGTTTACTAATATCGTTAAAAGTTATGTTGTTGAGGCTATTTTTAAGTTTATCAAGTAGTTTTTCTTTTTTCCCCATTCTTCAAAATATTTTTTGATTTCTATATTATATTAGTATAATAAATTAGGTTCGATCGCACCTCCTAAACCAAAAAAATGCGATCGCACTTTAACCAAGATAAAAAAAAGACCACATTTTTGATTCTACTTAAAATTTAGTATGATAAAAAGTAACCCTTTTAACTCAATAAAATATGAGAAATCAATATGAGACTTAATGTGATTTTAGAACCTAGCGATGAAGGTGGTTACACTGTTTATGTTCCGTCTCTACCCGGCTGTATTAGTGAGGGGGATGATATAGAAGATGCTTTAACAAATATTCAAGAAGCGATCGAACTTTATCTTGAATGTGATCCAATTCCCCATGAAGATGGTTTAGTTGTCAGAGAATTAGTGATATGAGTAAAGTTCCTAGTCTTCCCTATTCCAAAGTTATTAAGGCTTTGAAAAGAGATGGTTGGATTGTAATTCGTCAAAAAGGTAGTCATATTCGTTGAGAAAAAACTTTTGATGATGAAGTGTTGAGAATAACTGTACCAGCTAACATTCCCGTTAAACGTTCAACTTTATCACGCATTATTAAACAAGCTCGATTAAATGTTGATCAATTTCTTGCCCTACTATAAGCAAAAACCGATCGCACCTCCTAAACCAAAAAGATGCGATCGAAACTCTTAATTTTTACTGTTAAACTCTTTGTAAATACTGATATTTATTATTCTCTAAATATGAGAGTATTTCTTGAAATTTTTTTAAAGGATAATAATAAGTTTGATATTCTTCTTTTGAAGGAGAGTCTCCTAATGATTGCAACATATTTTTACTTTCCTCAATAATTTCCTCTTTGAAAAAATCAATAAATCTGTCTCTATTCGTAATCTTGCCCTTTTCTAAATCAACAAGATCAATTTCAGCTTCTTCTCCATCAATGCTAATCTTGTTTTTATGGGAAGTTCCTATTTCACCAAATCCTGATTCAATTAATTTTTCATAAAAGTCTTGACTAAGTTCGATCGTTGAAGGTTCAACTTCCCCATTTTTGCCATAAAAAGTAATATCAAGAGACATTATTCTACCTCCTCTGCTTCTGATTCTAAAAATTATTATTCCTCGATTTTACAATTTAAAGAATACTCTATAATCTAAAATTTTATTTTAACAAAAAAAGTTGTTTAATCTCCGATTCTAATTGCTCATTATTTATTTGTTTTTCTGTTGATCTCAAGACATATAAAGTTTTATTTTTTTGTTTATTAACATTAACAAATCCTTTGTCTTGAGCAAGACTTAACCATTCTTTCATTTGCCCTTGAGTTATAGTAGGAAAATGCTTTAAAATATCTTTTAAAATTGTCGGTTTAATCAAAATACTATTTAACTGAGGTATAACATAATCATCAAAAATATTGTTAATTAAATTTTGTTTATTTTCTGAAGGTAAAGATACTGTTTCTCTATCAATGATTGTTTTATCTACATTTAAATTACTACCTCTTATTTCCTCATATTTATAATCAAAAATTGAAGGCATAATTAATTCATTATTCCGTTGAGATTGATCATCTTTAAAAATACTTTGTATTAATTGATTACATAAATAAAAATTTTTGATATTTAAGGGATTTATTTTTTCTAATTTTTCAGGATTATATTTTATATCTTCTCTAAGTTGCATCAATAATCTTCCCAGTGCATTAACACCAGATAAAGTTTCATAGTCAACAGATAATGCTCCCCAAAAGTCATCTTTATGAGAATCTTCCACAATTGGTTTATCTCCAGTAGCTAATAATAAAGACGAAAAACTATCCCAATTTTGTACCAATTTAACACGCAAACACCAATCCATAATTTTAACTCTCACATTATCCCAATCAGAGCGAGATTGATCACGATAAGGTTTACTTTTCATTTTTGCCGTCATCGGACTATTTTGGGCGATAATTAATTTTTGAACTTCTGGTAAATGAGGAAAACGACAGGCTTGATAAAGAGCTTCTGAAGTCCTTATGTATATTCCATTTACATTAAGAGGATAACCCGCCGCCATATTAGATAATCCACCAAATGCTTCTTTGGTTTTACGAAAAGTTATACATTCGCTTCTTTTATATTTTCTAATTTGAGAATTTGACGGCATAATTTGATTAATCTAAAATTAACTAAAACATTATTATACTAGACTGTTCATTCACTTTTCGAGGAAATAAAGGATACCATTGACTAAATGGATGACTAGAAGAATAACTTGGATCACCCCACCACAAAACCAATGGACAATTATTAGCTATATTACGATAGGTAATAAAGATAGAACCAAATCCGAGAGATTCTAAATATTCATAACCCATTGGACGCATGGATTTTTGTCTATTTTTTGGCAATGAACAGATGTAAGCCCCCTTTTTCAAAAATGCTTTTTCCACAATATCTCTATTTTGGGGCGAAGAAAAAAGTGTTTCTTGTGAAGGAACATGATCAGGACGAAATAATCTAGGATTCCATCCCTTTTGTTGCGCATTATTTGAAACTAAATTGACAAAATTAAAAACATAATTATCATTAGTAACTTCTTTTGACCATAAACAATCATATTTATCGGAATTAAGATCATTATTCTCAAACTCAACAGAATAAAAGTAATGAGGTAAATCAATATTTTTCTTTTTGGCTACTGTTTGTAATCTTTTAAACATGTATTTAATCCCAGAAGAATGACAGGCAAGAAATACAAAATATATTTGGCAATTAGATAATTTATTTTGTGAAAGTAATGATTCTAAATCATGAACTACAGTATTACCAGAAAAAATACAATCATCTAAATATATAAAGCCTATAGGAGAAGAAATATTCTCATTTATGATTGTTCCATATTCGTTATATGCAACATTACTGGCTAATTTAATTAAATCTTTCTGACTACTTCCTTTCCTTTGAATATTTAAAAAATTAGTACATGGAATTGTTGAAGAGGGATTTTCTCCAAATATATCTTGACGCTTAAATATTGCCTTCAAAAAAGATACCGTTTTTGATTTGGAAAAATAATACTTTGACAATAAATTATTTATTTCGTAAAGAATTATTAATTGATCTTCTTTCTCAAACTGAGAAACCCATTTATCTACATGATCAGGGGTAATAGGCGAAATTTCTCCCTGACGATAATCTTTGATCGTATTAGCTATTGATGCTAATAAATTTTGACGATTCATTTTTGAGTGTCTGTCTTATATTAAATGTTAATTAATTCCATTATATTCAAGAGATCGCTTCTTAACCTACTCGATACATTGAATACAAAACCCCTGTTCATGACCTTGATATGCTTAAAATAGTAAATTATTGTAAAAAATATAAGCATAAATACTATGACTTGGTTAGAAACATACCATCAACACGTTCAAGAAAGAGCCAAATTGGGCATTCCCCCCTTACCCCTTAATGCCGAACAAACATCCCATCTGTGCGAAATGTTGCAGAATCCCCCAGAGGAATTAAAAGAAGAATTAATGATGTTACTGCGCGATCGCATCCCTCCCGGAGTGGATGAAGCATCCTACGTCAAAGCAGGGTTTTTAACCGCAGTCGCAAAAGATGAATTAACCTCTCCCATCATCTGCAAACAAGGAGCAGTGAGCTTATTAGGTACAATGATGGGAGGTTATAACGTGCAATCCCTCATCAGTTTATTAAAATCAAAAGATAGTAACGTTGCCGTCGAAGCCGCTAACGCCCTCAGTAAAACCCTCTTAGTATTCGATGCTTTTAACGAGGTATTAGAATTAGCTGATGTTAACCCTTACGCTAAACAAGTCATTGACGCATGGGCAAATGGTGCATGGTTTATCAGTAAACCCAAAGTGCCTGAATCCATTACTGTCACTGTGTTTAAAGTCGAGGGAGAAACCAACACCGATGACTTATCTCCTGCACCCCACGCCACCACTCGCCCTGATATTCCTTTACACGCCTTGGCAATGTTAGAGTCAAGAATGCCAGAGGGGTTAGAAACCATTGCTAAATTAAAAGAAAAAGGACATCCCGTTGCCTATGTCGGTGACGTAGTGGGGACAGGTTCTTCCCGTAAGTCTGCAATCAACTCCGTATTATGGCATATTGGTAATGAAATTCCTTTTGTCCCCAATAAAAAATCTGGTGGCTATGTCTTAGGTGGTAAAATTGCCCCTATCTTCTTCAACACTGCCGAAGATTCGGGAGCGTTACCCATCGAGTGCGATGTCAACAACTTAAACACTGGGGATGTCATCACTATTTACCCCTACGAGGGCAAAATCACCAACGAAAACGGCGACACCATTACCACCTTTACCCTCAAGCCTGACACCATTTTAGACGAAGTGAGAGCTGGGGGACGCATTCCTCTCTTAATTGGACGTGCCTTAACTGATAAAACCCGTCAAGCGTTAGGATTAGAACCTAGTAAGCTATTTGTAAGACCGATCGCACCGGCGGATACTGGTAAAGGGTTTACTTTGGCTCAAAAAATGGTAGGAAAAGCCTGTGGAGTGGAAGGAATCCGCCCCGGTACTTCTTGCGAACCAATGATGACTACTGTAGGTTCTCAGGATACCACTGGACCTATGACTCGTGATGAGTTAAAAGAATTGGCTTGTTTAGGATTCAATGCTGACTTGACTTTACAAACCTTCTGTCATACCGCCGCCTATCCCAAACCCGTTGACATCAAAACCCATAAAGAATTACCTGATTTCTTTTCAACCAGAGGGGGAGTTGCCTTACGCCCAGGGGATGGTATCATTCACTCTTGGTTAAACCGTATGTTATTACCCGATACAGTAGGCACAGGAGGCGATTCTCACACCCGTTTCCCTCTCGGTATCTCTTTCCCCGCAGGTTCGGGTTTAGTGGCATTTGCTGCGGCTTTAGGGGCAATGCCTTTAGATATGCCTGAGTCGGTGTTAGTGAAATTTACTGGTGAATTGCAACCGGGGGTGACTTTACGAGACATCGTTAACGCTATTCCTTGGGTGGCTATGCAGGAAGGTAAGTTAACCTATGGCAAGGGTGATAAAATCAACGTTTTTAACGGGCGTATCATGGAAATGGAAGGCTTACCCGATTTGAAAGTTGAACAGGCTTTCGAGTTAACGGACGCTACGGCTGAACGCTCTTGTTCTGGTAGTACAATTAAACTAAGCGAGGAAACTGTTGCTGAGTACCTTCGATCAAACGTCAGTTTAATGAAGAATATGATCGCACGGGGTTATCAAGATGCTCGTACTTTATTACGTCGTATTGCCAAGATGGAGGAATGGTTAGCGAATCCCTCTCTCATGTCTGCGGATGAAAATGCTGAATATGTGGATACGATTATCGTTAACCTCAATGAAATCAAAGAGCCGATCGTCGCTGCTCCTAATGATCCAGATAATGTTAAACTGATGAGCGAATGTGCAGGGGATAAAATCGATGAGGTGTTCATCGGTTCTTGTATGACAAATATTGGACATTACCGTGCGGCGGCGAAAATCCTTGAGGGTGCTGGACGCATTAAGTCTGTATTATGGATTTGTCCTCCTACCCGTATGGATGAGCAACAGTTGCGCAATGAAGGAGTTTACGGCGTATTTGCGGCGGCAGGTGCAAGAACGGAAATGCCGGGATGTTCTCTATGTATGGGTAATCAAGCAAGGGTTGAAGATAATGCTACAGTTTTCTCGACTTCTACTCGTAACTTTAACAACCGTATGGGTAAAGGTGCAAGGGTTTATCTTGGTAGTGCTGAGTTAGCGGCAGTATGTGCTTTATTGGGTAAAATTCCTACGGTTGAGGAGTATTTAGCCATTGTTACCGAGAAAATCGATCCTTTCAAGGGCGAATTATACCGTTACTTAAACTTTAATGAGATTGACGGATTTGAAGATGAAGGGCGAGTAATTCCCTTAGATCAAATGCCGAAAATCGAGGACATTTTAGGTATGCCAGTCAGTGCTAAATAATTAACTTTTGGGTGGGCTAAATGCTCACCTAAGATTATATAATAAAGTAACAATCTAAACTGTGTTGTCTAAATTCTAAATTACAATAGCTATATACAATTTTAAAGTGCTATGAATTTTTTACTTAATTTCTTTGTAACCTTAACTATGTTTACTTTTTTAGCATTCCCTTGGACGATTTTTTCCATTGTTTTTTTTCTGGTAGCTAGTATTTTATGTATCATACCAATATTGGGTTCGATAGTTGTATTTATTGGTATGATGATTTATATAGTGTGTAGTTGCATTATTCTGTCAAAGGTTTGGTCTAACTTATGGTTATATGGGGAATATAGACTTACTGAAACGTTTGATGAAATTACATTGTGGCTAACCAAATCATCGACTTAATATCTCAAGATAAAATTTCTGAACAATAAAATAAATAAATTTATGTCGATTACAATTTTAGATTAATTATTGAGGTAAATACAAATGATTCAAATGATTGTCGGTTGGGTAAGAGATTTTTTTAATGATTCTTCAAATGTTGTCGAGTTTCATGAAAAAGAAAAAATAACCCCTAGTAAAATGGGCTACAAGTTTGAGCATGAGGAGTTAAAACGATTAATGAAACGCTTAAAAGGATTTGAAACTGTTGAATTTACTGATGCCTACGGTTCTCTATTAACGCCAGAAATTATTGAAAATAGATTTGGTTCTGATGGTGGCATTGATTGTATTATTCATATTGTTGCACCAACTGAGAAAGGGGCAAGTAATGTTGCAACTCGGATAAGAAATATCATTGTCAAAGGAGATTATTAAGCTCATGGCGAAACGTAAAATTGCAATAGAATACAAAAATAGACATCTAACAAGACCAATGTTAGATCAAATTATTGGGGCTCAAACTCGCACTAATCCAGATGCTACCGAAATTATCATTAGATGTCGTACTGCAGCAAAAACAGCCTATGATGCTATTAGTGAATATCCTATTCGTATAACAATAGTAGCTAGAGAATCTACTCCTTAAAAAATATGACTTATAATCTTAATTATGCAATTACCCTAAATAAAGATGATAATAATTGTATTGTTTATGACTCTAAAAGTTTTGATGATAATCCCATTCCTATTACGACAATAAGAATTATTAATTTAATTGAAAACTTCATACATTCTTCAGTATTTGAAAAAGTAGGGATTGTGGAAGAAAACTCAATGAATAAAAATACTGACTTCAAACAAAATAAATATACATATCTTAAAAGTTTATCAGGAGAAGCATATATTGCTGATGTTGGAAAATTACAAAATGAAGATTCTAAATCTTTAAATAACTTCAAAGAAAGTCTGGTAGATGTTATTAAAAATATAGGGCAAAATATATCATCAGACAATTTTTTAGATATTAAACAAATTGATAACTTCTCGACATTGCGTGAAATTATTGAAATAAGGAATTACATGATGAAAATTACTAATAAGAAAAAAGGTTACTTATTCATCATCAATATTTAATTGAATATATGTCATCAGAAAATATTGCAACTGTCACTAAAATAATGGAATCTTTCCTAGACTCAATTCAAAGATACTTTACAATAAGGTAATGTCAAAAAGAGACAGTTTACATTTATCCTTGCGTCATGCTTTAGAAAAAGATGGGTGGAAGATTACGGATGATCCTTTAATTTTAGTTCTGGAAAATACTTTACTAAAAGCTGATTTAGGGGCTGAAAAATTCTTTACAGCAGAAAAAAATAATCAGAAAATTGCCGTTGAAGTTAAAGATTTTGATTCTTCTTCAGTGATTAGTGAATTAGAAAAAACTATCGGACAAATGCAATTTTATCAATGGGCTTTAGAAGAACAAGAACCAGATAGAAAATTATTTTTAGCAATTAGTCAATCTTTATATTTAAAACATTTCCAAAAACCTATTTTTCAATTAGCTATCCAACGAAATAAAATCAATTTAATTATTTTTGATTCACAAAAAGAGGATATTTTACAATGGATAAATCAATAAAATATGCTGATATTTTAACTCAAGTTTTAAGAAAACAATCGGCTATTCAACCACGATTACAAAATTTAAAAATTAGTTCTGTGTGCGATCGAGATACGGGACATTTTTTAATTATTATGACAGGTTGGCAAAAAGAATCTTGGCGAAATCAAATTTTATTTCATGCTCGTTTAATAGACGATAAAATAATAATAGAGGATGATAATTTTGAGGAAGGATTAACAAACATTCTCATTCAAGAGGGAATTGATTATAAAGATATTATCACAGAGGTTGAGCAAATGCCGAAAATCGAGGACATTTTAGGTATGCCAGTATAATATGTAGGGTGGGCTAAATGCTCACCTTAACCACAATTTGAAAAATAAAGCTAAATAATGATGAATAACTTTCAAATGACAGCAACTAAACAAAGACTAGATTTGTTAACAGAAATTCAAGCAACTCCTGAAGAATATATCCCAGAATTATTAAATTTTGTGCGTTTATTTCGTCAAAGTATGCTGACAAAACAAACATCTATTAATACTTGGGATAATGCTATTAATCAAATTAATAAGATTGATCAAAATCAAGAAAATATTACACAATTATTTGAGTCTTGGGCTGAATTAGATGATGAAAATGAACAAAAAGAAACTTTAAAAATTATTGAATCTCTGGAGAATGTTTCAATTTAATGAGTAAAGTTATTTTATTAGATTCTGCACCAGTGGGATTAATTACTAATCCTAAAGCTAATCCTTTAGCCCTGCAATGTCAACAATGGTTTTTAAGTTGTGCTACTAAAGGTTATCAAATGATTTTACCGGAAATTATAGATTATGAAATTAGACGGGAATTATTAAGAGCAAATAAAGTTTCTGGTATTAGAAAATTAGATCAATTAAAGTCAGAAATTATCTATCTTCCTATTACTACAGAAGTGATGTTAAAAGCGGCAGAATTATGGGCTTCTGCAAGGAAACAAGGTAAACCAACGGCAGATAATAAAGCCTTAGATGGAGATGTAATTTTAGCGTCTCAAGCAATTTTAGTAGCAAATTATGGACATGAAGTAATTGTAGCGACAAGTAATAAAAAGCATTTATCTTTATTTGTTGATGCTAGAGAATGGCAAGAAATTTAACAGCTATTTGTATGAAAATTTCTAACATATTCTTGAAAAATAGGAGATAATTTAAAGCTAATTTTATCCTCCTTAATTTTTTTAATTAAATACCTATTTTGTAGTGACTGTAAACCATTATTAAAGTCCACAGAAGATAAGTTTAAACTTTGTCTTAAATTTTCCCTTGTAATGGGTTGCTCAACTTTGCTTAATTGTAAAACTATTTCTTGTTCTGGCGGTGATAAATGATTAAATATTTCTCTAAAATGACACTGCATTTGATTCGTAATTAATAAAGTATTCTCTACTAAAAAATCCCCTACTTCACCATCATAGTTATTATTAATTAATAAAGCAACACTTTTTAAATAAAATAAATTACCCTCGTATAAATTAATTAAATCTAACCAACTATCTTCATCTTTTAAGCCCCAATTTTTTAGTAATTCTATCTCAAATAAACCTGATAATTTTAAGCAATTAATTGAATATAATTCCTCATCTAAACATTCCATTTCTGTACATTTTTCTTGACTAATTAAAATGATATTGCTTTGATGGTTCGTTTCTGTAATCATTTTAAAAAAGTTTTGATAATCTTGATATTCACTTTGATATTGCCCCGCAAATTTACCCCGAATAAATAGATTCTGCACATCGTCAAGGATAATTAAACATTTTTTATGAGTAAATATATTGAATAATTGTTTTAATTTAGCTTGTATATTTTCTTTAGATTCTTGTTGACAAAGTTTCAGAAAATCATTAATTAGTGAGTCTAAAGACTGAGGATATTTTAAACTTTTCCAGATAATTACTTCAAATTGATCTAAGTTTAAATCAATAAATCTTTTCACTAAATAACTTTTACCAATGCCTGATAATCCTAATATTGAAATTAAACGGATATTTTGATTAAATATCCAATTAGAAAGGGTTGTTAATTCAGTTTCTCGGTTATAAAATTTAATGATTTGAGAAGCTAAGGTTAAATCGTGGTAAGTTGATTGATTGATAATATTGTCTTCTAGTTTATCTGAAGATTCTTTACTATGATTAGGACAATAATTTATATTATTATTATTTCCAAGACTAACTAAATGATTATGATTATTTACAACTCTTTCAAGAGTCCAACAAAAATTATTTTTATTAATATCTTCTCCTAAAGACTCGGATAAAATTTTTAATAATTGTGAGCCAATATTTCTAACTCTACTTTCACTTAAATAACATTTATCAGCAATTTCTTGATAACTATTATTTTGCCAAACTCCTTCTATTATTAACTGCTGAGTCTTATCTAAATGTTTTCCAGTGTGATCAAAAACCAAGTCATCTGCAAAATGTAAAATTTTTTTAATATCCATAAAACGTCACTATAATAACTATTTGCTTAATCATCTCTCAATTTTTTAGTATTATTTTAAGATAACAGTATTATTTTAGGATAAAATCATTAACATTTTGTAATAAAAGATAAGATAAAACAAGATTTTTTAAGATATTTATAGAGAAGTTTTTCGATTAAGCTGTAATTGTAACCAAAAATAGATTAATTCACATGATTGTTACTAAAACTATCGACAAAAACGCCTCTAACAGAGTAGTGCCTCTTATGGCAGCTTTCCCTTACAAAATCCAGCTTGAAAATACCGATCAGCGTGGTGATTTTATTGAATACAATCCTGCGTTGCAATATACCATTGCAGGTAGTGGCTCGTCAACTTCTTCATTTGATGAAAGTGCTGGTAGACTCGATTCCATAAGAGATACTAAGCAGGATGACTAAATAATTGGTTTTAAAACCATAAAGACATTTTCCTAAAGATGCTGTATTGCTATCAGTATGGCATCTTTTTTTAGTGGATTATTTAATAATTAAAAGAATATGATTTTAATTTTTACAGAAAAGAAAGATACCCACGTTAACAAAGTTGGTGAATATTTTAATAAAGCAAATATTTCTTGGTTTAGGATTAATACTGAAGATTTTTGTGATAACATTAGTCTTACTATTGAACCTACTAAAAATAAAAGTTTACTAAAGATAAAAGATAGTAATTTGGTTTTTCCTTTAGAGTCAATTAAAGCAGTATGGTATCGTAAACCAGCCCCCGTTGATGTTTCGCATTTTAATTTAGATCAAGCAAATTTAGACTACATACAAGGGGAATTTAATCAGGTAATTGATGGCATTTATGCACTTCTTCATGAGCGATTATGGATTAATAATCCCCTGACTTCACGTTTAGCACATCGTAAACCTTTACAGCTAAAAATAGCGAATGAACTTGGTTTTATTACCCCAAAAACTTTAATTACAAATGAACCTGAAAAAGCCTTAGAATTTGCTGAAAGTATAAATTGGGATTTAGCTATAAAATCATTAGGTGCGATATGTGTAAATAGTAGCTCTGATGAGGAAAACGCCGAATTAAATTATGGACTTTTTACCCGTAGAGTTAATAAAGAGGAACTTTTAACTTTACAAAATAATATTGCTTATATGCCAACAGTTTTTCAGGAGTATATAGAAAAAGATTATGAACTAAGAATTACCGTAGTCGGAGAACAAATTTTTGCCTGTCGCATTGAGAGTCAAAAAGAAAGTTTAAGTTCTGAAGATATGCGTTTTAATATCAGTAATTTATCTCACAAAATTTGTGATTTGCCTTCAGAAATTAACGAAAAATTATTAGCTTATTTAAAAACTTATAATTTGAATTTTGGTTGCTTTGATTTAGCGGTAAATAAAAATGGTGAATATATCTTTTTTGAGTGTAATCCTAATGGACAATGGTTGTGGATAGAAAAATTAACCGATGCTCCTATTAGTAAAGCGGTTGCTAATTTATTAATCAATAATATCTAAAATATTTATCTTTATTTTTAAGATTTGTTGGGTTGCACTTTGTTTAACCCAACCTACATTTTGGCGGTGAAGTTCGATCGAGCTTTTGGGGAGAGTTCGATCATTGATGATAAATTTATTATTATTTGCCTTTATGTATGGAATTTGAATGGGATAAACAAAAAGCTAAATTAAATTTATCAAAACATGGTATTTCATTTGAAGAAGCTCAAACTGTTTTTGATGATCCGTTATATGTTGATTTTTATGATCCTGACCACTCAGAAGATGAAGATCGTTATATTATTGTAGGAGAATCATCAAATAGTCGTGTTTTGTTAGTTTCTTATACTGAAAGAGGCAATAAGATTAGACTTATTAGTGCTAGACAAGTTACTAAACAGGAATTAATGGCTTATCGAGAGGGTTAAAGTAATGGAAGATAAACTTAGAGACGAATATAATTTGAGAAGTTTAAAAGTTAGAAAAATGGGAGCTAAACGTAAAACATTTAGTGACAATATTATTAAATTAGATTCAGATGTTGCTGAAGTTTTTCCTGATGCTGAATCTGTTAATGAGGCTTTAAGATTTTTAATTAGAATTACTAAAGAAAATAAAGATAAAGCTATATTTTAGTGGCGATCGCACTTTTTATGGAGTTTTAGGGGTGCGATCACGCAGTGCCACTTTTAGTGATCGCACATTATAATTCTTTCTAATCATTTAATTTTTAACAGTTAATTGTTGTTTTTGTTGTAAAAATTCAGCAAAATCTCTGACTTGTAAAACTACATTATCTGGTAAAGTTTCTAACAAAGCGTTTAAATGTTCTTTTACCCCCATAATTTCCCTTGCTGAAACCGTTAAAATCATTTGATGTTTATAAACAGTTTCTACTGCTAAAGTTTGCATAAAAGCATCTTTTTCATCTTTATTTGCTGTGATAAAATTTCCCTCAGCATCATATTTTACCCAATTTCCAAATAATTCTACTAAATAAGCCTCGCCATTATTAAAAACCTCAACAATTGTTCCAATGGTTTCTTGAGGTGCAATGCCACCATCTGTTAAAGATATATTTTCAGTTAATTTAACATTATCAAATAATTGAAATTGAGTCACTATAAACCTCCTAATCTATCAGGAAAAGCTGTCACCAACTTAGCGACATTCTCATTAAATAGGAGGTGCTGAAAAAGTATTTTGATGAGGGTAGGTATCAGGTATCAGGTGTCAGGTTAAAGAATGAAAAACCAAGATTTTGAAGCGTTATCTCTTCAACAAATACACAGGTGTATTGTGAATAATCAGATTTGAAATGCCCTGTTTTTGAGTAAAAATTGCCAAAAATTCACACTTTTTTGTGAATATAGTGTGCCTAAACCATTGATTTTAATAACCTTTCTGATTTATTCAGCAAACCCTAAATAAGACAATCCAAACAGAACGGAGAGGGTGGGATTTGAACCCACGGATTATTTCTAATCACTCGATTTCAAGTCGAGCGCGATCGACCACTCTGCCACCTCTCCAGCAATGAGTAATAACCATTATAACAAAAAATCTGTTATTAATCTATATTAACCCAAGAATAATATTGAGGATATACTGGTAAACGGGGTTTTAATTCCCAACCACCTTGAGAGAGTATCATGGTTAGTTTATCAAGGCTGTGATGATGATAGTCGGGGTTTACTTCGTCTTTGGGTACTATTCCTCCTAAATCTCTTACTCCTAAGTCTAAACACTTTAATAATGCTTGTTCATTATTGATTAAATTAGGCGGAATTTGTATCGTTACACTTTCTGGTAATATCTCCCGTGCGATCGAAATCACCTCAAATATTTCTGATAAAGACACAGACTCCCCTAAAAATTTTTCTTGTGAACCTTTCACATAGGGTTGTAATATAACCTCTTGAATATGTCCCCATTTTGCCTGTATTGTGGTGATCGAGCCTAAAGTTTCAATTCGATCGTCTAAAGTCTCACCTATACCTAAAAGAAGCCCAGTAGTAAAAGGAATTTTTAGCTTACCTGCCCATTCCAACTGTTGTAATCGTAATTTGGGAATTTTTGTAGGTGCGTGACGATGAACTGTATTTAACAGATTAGGGGTTAACTGTTCTAACATCAACCCCATAGATACATTAACTTCTTTGAGTAAAGCCATTTCATTATAACTTAAAACTCCCGCATTAGTGTGAGGATAAAAACCCATTTCTAAAGCTAATTTTCCTAAGTCATAAAGAAGTTGTATCCATAATTTTCTGCGAAAGGATTTAGGGTGAATTTCTCCACTTAAAATTAAAATTTCTGTGACTTTTTTTCCCATAAGATTGGTTAAGATTTTTCTAGCTTCCTCTAATGTTAACCAGGGGTAAATATAAGGATCAGTCCTAAAATTACAATAAGTACAATTATTAAAACACTCATAAGTAGGTACGATGGTAAAAGCTGGACTATAGGTAATTATTTTTGACATTTTTTACTTGATTAACTTCTTCTTCCGACATCCAAGTTTCATCTTGTCCTAAAGAAATAATTTTTTCTTGTAATTTATCTAAAGTAAGAGTAGAAGATATTTTCTTTAACATAATCACATCTTCATTTTTCCGGACTAAGTATTCGTCACCCGGATTTAATTGTTGCTGAATATCAGGAGGAAATTCTAATTGTTTATTTTGATTGATACTAACAATAATTCCTTTCGTCATAATGACAACTTTATAAAATACCGATTATAACATTATATTTTAATAATTTAATAATATCGATCGAACTCCACCACCATTTTAACAGTTTTGTCATTGCGAGGTTACGAAGCAATCTCTCATATCTTATTCCTCGAACTCTATCACCATTTTAACTATCAAACTCGATCGCTAAAAGCGGCGCTGCTCGATCGAACATTTCTAGGATAAATTAGATTTTTGATCATTGAATAAGTAAGTCTATATCTACATTTAAGGTGAGGGCGATGGAAATTAAATGTTCAGCAGAAGCAAAATCAGTATTTTTTTCAATATTTTTCAATAAATCTATTGGAATATAAGTTTTTTTTGCTAAGTCTTCTAAAGAGCCAAATTATTTGGCATACTTCGGAGTCTTTTTAAGGCGGCATTAGTAAATTCAATTTTATACATTTTATATGATCGATCGAAATCCACCATCTTTTTAACAATTCTGTCATTGCGAGGATACGAAGCAATCTCTCATATTTTATCGATCGAACTCTAACACGAAAATCGATCGAATTTGATAAAATTACGAGCCAAGTTCTACAATTTTTTCGCCCTTTTCTAAAAGTTCTAAAACCTTAGAAAAAGTATTGATAAATAATAGCTTTAAATGTCGATTAGTAACATTTCCACAAGTTATCCATAAGATTTGAGGCGGAGAATTAAAACGATTAACTAATTGAATAAAATCGCTATCTTTAGTAATAATAACTATCCCTTCAACTTTTGCTCTTTCAAAAATTTCTAAATCATTAGCATCTCTCAAACCTAAATCTCGTAAAGAAAATGCTTCTACACCAAAGGTATTTGTTAACCACTGTGCTAATTGTGGTGGTAATTGTGCATCAATCCAAAATTTCATGCTATTAGCCGTGGTATATTCGTATATTGTGATGCCAATAATAAACAGGCTTGGATGTCTTGAAGCTCCAAATCAGGAAAATCTGCTAAAATCTCGGAATAATCAACATTTAAAGCTAACATTTCTAAAATATCACTGACTCTAATTCTCATACCTCGAATACAAGGTTTTCCTCCACATTGTAAGGGGTTATAAGTTATTCTTTTTAATAATTCTTCTTTATTGTTCATATTTTCTTTTATACCGAATCATTTTTGATCGATCGAACTCCACCTCCATTTTAACAATTCTGTCATTGCGAGAACACGAAGCAATCTCTCATATCTTATCGATCGAACTTTATCACCATTTTAACAATTCTGTCATTGCGAGGACACGAAGCAATCTCTCATATCTTATTGCTCGAACTCCATTACCATTTTAACCACTAAACTAGATCACTAAAAGCGGCGCTGCTCGATCGAATTTGTTATAATCAAGAGTTATTATATTTGTAAAACTACAATGTCCTATAAAAATATAATTACCATAGAATCAGGAAAAAGAAGCGGAAAACCATGTATTAGGGGTATGAGAATTACCGTTTATGATGTTTTATCTTATCTTGCTTCTGGCATGAGCTATGAAGAAATTTTGCAAGATTTTCCCTATTTAACTCAAGAAGATATTTTAGCTTGTTTAAGTTACGCCGCCGATCGAGAACGTCAAACTTTTGTAGTTAATTAATGAAATTACTTTTTGATCATAATTTATCTCCTCGTTTAGTAAAATCTTTAGAAGATATTTACCCTAACTCTAATCACCTGTATCTACTAGGATTAGATACTAAGTCTGATGAATTTATTTGGACATTTGCCAAAAATCAAGACTATATTATTGTTACCAAAGATTCTGATTTTAACGAATTATCTATTATCAAAGGTTTTCCCCCTAAAATTATTTGGATTCGTTTAGGGAATTGTTCAACAAAGACTATTGATTCATTATTGAGAGAAAATTATTCTATGATTTCTATATTTAATCTTGATTTTAATTTAGGAGTTTTAACTCTATATTAATAACTAATGTCGATCGAACCTCACCACCATTTTAACGGCTGTGTCATTGCGAGGATACGAAGCAATCTCTCATATCTTATCGATCGAACCTCACCACCATTTTAACGGCTGTGTCATTGCGAGGTTACGAAGCAATCTCTCATATCTTATCGATCGAACTCCACCATCATTTTAACAGTTTTGTCATTGCGAGGATACGAAACAATCTCTCATATCTTATCGATCGAACTCCACCATCATTTTAACAATTCTGTCATTGCGAGGTTACGAAGCAATCTCTCATATCTTATCGATCGAACTCCACCTCCATTTTAACAATTCTGTCATTGCTAGGTAACGAATCAATCTCTTATATCCTTAAGAATTAGCTTATTGAGATCGAGCAAAAGTTACCGTTTGAACAGTTAATGGAGGTGTATTTCGCCCCACATATCCTGATAAAAAGATTCTTACCAAACGATTAGGAGGAGTCGCTGAAGTATTACTGTCATTCAAACAAAAACGAAAACCACCTCTACCAGCATTATTAGTACCGTAAATAGTTGGAGCAGTTCCTGTTCCACTTAAACCAACATCTGCCCTCGTACAAGTGATAGTTGGTTGAATATTATTTGTACTTATACCAACTAAACCGTCAGCGATAACTTCTTCAACAGGATTAAATGTAACTAATGTACCTCCTGCGTCACGGCAAATAATTCTTCTTGTCAAGATAGCTGGTTTAAGAAAAGTTTGACCCGTTAAAGAACTAATATCTTCAAATTTATAAGAAACTTGTGGAGGAATAGTTGTACTTGTACAGGAAGCACTCAATGTTGTATTATAAGATGCAGGAAATTCTAATAACAAACAATTATCTGAACCGTTAGTTGCAGTAGTAGGTGGTGTACATCTGGAATTTGCACCACTGCTTTGAGCTTCAAACGTAACTGCACTAGCTGCTTTTACATCCTCCTGCATAAAAGCCAAAGCCCTAGCTAAACCTGCATTTCTCACAGTTTTTGATTCCACATCCTGATTCGCCCTTAATAAATTGACAAAACCACTAGCCGCCGCCGTTAAAATAATGCTACTCATCACTAGCGCCACTAATAATTCTGTTAAAGAAATACCCACATTACTTTGTTTTTTTAAGTTTAGTAATAATTTGATGAAAGTTGTTTTATTCATGGCAGTATTTCTCTTTTGATGAGGAAAATTGGGCTTGTTTATTCCTATTATATCCTGAGAAAATCTCGATCGAGCAAAAATTTCCCCCTTTTTTAAGAGTTTCAAAAAGATTGCTTCGTTACCTCGCAATGACTTTAAGACAATGAGATTGCTTCGTGCCTCGCAATGACAGAAACAAATCCCAGCATTGCAATGACGGAAATGGAGTTTTTACAAAGTAAAGATAAAATTGTCCACCAACGCCCCGGGTACAAGTGAACCCCCCAACGATCGAGCTTCATAGGTACTCACTTCAGGGATAAACTCTTGAAAATCCGTCAAAGCCAGTAAATTTTTACCAAAGAAGGAGTATAGAGAATCATCAAAGCGTAAATCTTTAATAGTTGCCACAATTTCCCCATTTTCTACCCAAAAACAGCCATAACGAGTCATGCCCGTAATTCTGCCTTGGGTTCGATCGCTCCAGTTAAGATAGTGTAAATTAGACAGATATAATCCCCTATCAATGGCTTTTAATATGTTCTTTTCCGACAGGTTTCCCGATGCAATTTCTGGCGATCGTAATGCCTCATAACTACTAGCCCCATTAGGTTGTAAGTCATATTCAAGGGCAGTGCGACTACTAATTAAAGTATTAACTAATTTACCCTCGACAATTAACGGTACTTCATCCGCCGACATCTCCCCAAAATCATTAAAACGGGGTACATTGCCACTGTGAAAATTCTCCTTAAGATGGAATAAGGGAGAGAGGTTTTCCCCTTGCCTGAGTTTTGCTAAAGCACTTCCTCCCTGTCGCAAAGACGCTTCACTGATAGCTCCCCATGAAAACATCCCCAATAAATCAGCAACAGCAGAAGGAGCAAAATAGGTGCGATAACTTCCTGTTTTTACTTCATGGATAGGCAAATTTAATTGTTGTAATTCCTGTTTATGATAGTCAATTTGATGGTGATATTTTTCTTTATGCCAATCCCTAGCGGAAAAAGTGCCTTTAATTGCCTTTTCATTGTGGTTAATTAAAGAGTAGTCCACAAAAAAAGAATCGGTTTTAAACCAATGTTTTTGTCCTAAAGAATTATAATTTGCCCTAATAACTGAACCTCCAGCATAATAACCTGTAAAATCTAAGCCTTGAACGGGGGATAAAATTTCTTCTATGGCTTCTTCATAAGGGAGTAATTTTCCTTGATAAATTTCATGGGAAGAACCCTCATTTTTAGGGATAATAATATAACGATCTTCGGGTAAAGTTTCGAGGTTCGATCGAGCATAGGCTAGATTATCAAGAGCATTTTGCACATCTATATCAACATCTCCCGTTAAAGGAAATTGAGCATAAGTTACTCTTTGATTTGCGATTAATTTAAGAGAAATTTCCCCATCAATTACCACGCCAGTTTGTCTAACTTTTGCCTGATTAAAACGAACAAATTGAGTATTTTCTGCTTTTAATTGCACAATTAAATATTCATCATTTTTCAGGTGATTATAAAGTTTTTCATTAACCAGATTAAAAGAATTTTCCCAAGAATTGATATTGTGTAAAGAATCAGACATTTTTAAAAAATATTTAACATTATATAATGGTTAATTGATTGTTATTAGCTAAATTTTCTCCCTCTCTTAATTGAGAGTGACGTTGACGCAGAATTTCTAATAAATTATCCTGTTCTTGTACCAATAATTGGTCAAAAGATTTAATCATTTCTGTTATAGTCATTAGTCCACGTCCAAAAGAAAACTACTTCATCGAATAAACCTAATATCACAGATATTGAGAGACACAACAGGCTCAAACTCTTTTCTGTCTGAAGTAAGCAATACCCCATTTTCTTGGTGAGCAAGAGTTAAAGCAAAGCAGTCAGCGAGAGAAATGCGTTTAATTGTTGCCTTGTAGGTTGCCACCTGTTGCCAAAAACTCAGAGTGAGATCATCCCGAAATATGATATTAGATACCTGTAGTCTATTTATAATTTGTTTAGTAAACCTTTCCCCCTCACTAGGCAAAAAGCCGTAATAAACCTCGCAAAGATTGACATTATGAATCATACATTGATGGTTAGAGTTTAAGAGATATTCCTCAACGATTTGAGCCCCCGTTTCATCTTTAACAAGAGCAATAACGGCACAAGCATCTAAAATAACCTTTACCAATTACGCTCCTCCCAATCAATATCTTCCTGCTTTTGACGGCTAAACTCATCACTAGAAAAAGAAGAATGACTAGCCATACCTCTTAAACTTTTGATTAATTGCTTTCGTGTTTCATCTTCAGATTTACCCATTTTTCCCTCTTGATTTTGAGAAGATGAAGAAGTGTCTAAACGATCGAGAAAATCAGCGACGGCGGTTAGTTTTTCCTCCTCCATTTTTTCCAAACGTTGCCAAATATTCTGTCTTAATTCAGTTATAGTCATTAGTCCACCTCCAAAAATAGCATATCTAAAAAAACTCAATTTTTATCAATGAATACTTTTTTATTCGTTAAGTTTTTTTTGCAAATCTTTGACTGTTTTATACAACTCAGGTAATTTCTTATAAATAGCCGATACTTTTAAATATAGTTTATTTGCCACCGCAGGAGAACCTGATACTGTCTCCCCTGATTTTACGTCATTATGGATGCCTGTTTGGGCAGAGGCGATCGAATTATCACCTATTTGTACTTGATTAGCTACTCCCACTTGTCCCGCCAAAATTACCCGATTACCTAATTTTACTCCTCCAGCTAACCCCACTTGAGCCGCAAGGGCGCAGTTTTCGCCTATATCGCCATTATGTCCGATGTGGACTAAATTATCGAGTTTGGTGTTTTTACCGATGCGAGTGATACCGACAGCAGGACGATCGACTGTACTATTGCAACCAATTTCTACCCCGTCTTCTAACACCACATAACCAGACTGCTCCATCTTATACCAACCTTCGGGAATAGGCACAAAACCAAAGCCTTCTCCTCCTATCACCGCACCACTATGGATGACGCAATTAGCTCCTATTTGGCTTCTTTCTTCAATAGTAGCGTTGGCATGGATAACCGTTGATTTGCCTATTTTTACTTGAGGATAAATCACCACGTTAGGAAAGATACACACATTATCCTCGATCGAACATCCTTTTTCAATGACCACATTAGCACCGATAGACACATTTTGCCCTAAAGAGACATCCTCAGCAATCACCGCCGAAGGGTGAATTTTAGCAGATGGTAAAAAGGGTTGATAAAATAAACCAATAGCTTGGGCAAAGGTAAGACGAGGGTAAGGAGTCGCTAACCATGCAATACCTCTTTCTGTAGCTAACTGTTGTAAAGATGAATCTAGTGGTAAGATAAGAGCAGAAGCGTTCGTAACGCTCACCATCTTAGCAAATTTTTCTCCCTCAATATAACTTAATGTATTTACACTAGCCTGATCGATCGACATAATATCATAAAGTTCAGGATTTCGATCGGGATGGGCAGTAAAACTATGAACTTGAGGGGATAATTGACTAATAAGATCACTAAATTTCATATAAATTAGATTATGGCAATATCACTACAAAAAGGACAAAGAATTTCATTAGCAAAAGTTGCCCCTAGCCTTGTGGCAGGGTTTATCGGTTTAGGTTGGGATACCAACTCTACAGACACAGGAGCAGATTTTGATTTAGATGTATCAGTATTTCTTTTAGGAGCTAACGAAAAATTAGTATCCGATAAACACTTCATCTTTTACAATAACCTAATCAGTCCCGATGCGGATCAGTCTATCAAACTTTTGGGAGATAATCGCACAGGTGAGGGAGAAGGAGACGACGAAGGCTTAATTGTGGATTTGCGTAAAGTACCTTCTGATATTGCGAAAATCGTTGTTACTGTTACCATTTACGAAGCGGATAAGAGACATCAAAATTTTGGACAAGTCACCAATGCTTATATTCGTCTGGTGGATGTACAAACCAAAGAGGAGGTTTTACGCTACGACTTAACAGAAGACTTTTCCGTAGAAACCGCCGTCATCATGGCTGAATTATATAACAAAGACGGAGAATGGCGTATTAATGCCGTTGGTAGTGGCTATGAGGGTGGTTTACAAGCCTTACTAGACAAATATAGTAATTAGTGGATAGTGAATAGTGAATAGTGAATAGTGAATAGTGAATGATTGTTAATTACTTTGACTATAACATTAAGACTTGGAGATTGCTGATAGTGTCTCGTAATGACAATTTGATTAATTTTTAGTTGTTATTTTTAGGTTTCTGAGGTGTTGGGAAAACGTGAGGTAAAATGAGGATATAGCTTTGAATCTTCGATCGAATTAAGAGGTGGCATTTCAACCCAGTTACCTTCTTGATGCAGTTTATCAATATAGGCATAAAAGGCTTCTTGATTATCTCGATGACTTAAGAAATAATCATGTAATTCTTTTTGACTCATTCTTTGAAAATTTGGTTTTGTCATTGAATATACCTCCATTGTCCATTTAGATATATTTCTATAATACTGTTGCCAAATAAAGACAAATGACAACAGTTTTAACTATGATATAGGTTTTTTCTAATAAGCTAGACCCATACTGCGAGTAGTTTCCGCACCTAAATAAACACGGATGCTTAAAAAGTCGGTAGGACAAGCGGTTTCACAACGTTTGCAACCTACACAGTCCTCTGTACGAGGGGAAGATGCAATTTGTCCTGCTTTACAACCATCCCAAGGTACCATTTCTAATACATCAAGAGGACAAGCACGAACACACTGAGTACAACCAATACAGGTATCGTAAATTTTTACACTATGGGACATGGATAAAAGACTCCTTTACCGAATTGTTATTAATGATTTCTCAATTTAAGGTTTTGTTGATCGATCGACTGTCATCCCATTATCTATAGATGATTCTATAAATTTTGTTTTGTCAGTCTCTCTAGGTTCGATCGTTCGATCGAGGATGATGATTAAGAACTTTTAAATTAAGTTCCAGTCATTAAAAGTCAAGTATATAATCTCTGTCACAGTTTCTGATATATAACTTCAAACTCTGTAACAATTCAACAAATTTTTGATTTTGTGTAACGGCAGAAGGAGTAAAATTTGCTACTTAGAAAAAAGTCTTTCTTCTGTTTATCCCGTAAGTGGAGGCTTTTTCTTTTTTAACGTTAATGGAGAAAGAAGTCCAACGCTGAATTTTTCCGCAAAAAAAAGTCCCAATTACTAATACGAGTATTGGTATCATCAATTCTTTTATTCACATCATCAAGTCTTTTATTAATTCCATTAACACTTTCTTTGACGATCGCCACTTCAATTTTTAATCCGTTTATATCTTGATTTACCTGTTCAAGTTTATTTTCAATACGATCAAATTTAAAATTGATTAAATCTTTTAACTCTTTTAAATCATTTTCTGTGACTGTACTCATGTTAAAATAATATCTCCTTAAGAATAAAATTGAGAGAAAACATCTCTTTTTAAACAATACTAACTTTAATGGCAAGAATATTAATGTTATCTATCATGGTTTAGTTGAATTTAAGGATTAACTTTTTTAATATGCCATTTTTCCTCATTATCTATTTCGTAAATATGACGATTTTGAGGATTTCCTTTTAATTCTAAGTGATCAACCATATCAGGATTTAAGAGTAATAAAGAAAAATTTTCTCTGGGGTTTTCTTCATCAATATCTATGCTTTTAATCTCACTATTATCTATAAATAATTCTCTAGGATTTCCCCAATAAAATTGTTCTTTTCCTGCTAAACTTAGTTTTTGCCATATTTTTTGATGTTCTTTTAATAACTCCTGATTATCGTGATTTCCTGTGATTATTTCTATTTTTCCTCTAATTCTAAATTGTTCTCTTGTTTTAGCAAAGTACCAACAAATTTCACCATAACAATTATGAGTTAAATCTTCTATTTTTTGACTGCGAACATCGGTAATTATTTCTAGTTTATTACTATCTTCTAAAAACCCTCGAAATACTACCATTCTATTGGCTGGAAAACCATCTTTTGTGACTGTGGCTAAAGCAAAATAACGACTAAATAGGTTCGATCGCGCAGCGCCACGAAGTGATCGATTTTTGTGTAGTGCTTTCTGTAAATAAGTTTTCCAAGGTGCAATTTTTTTTGACATAATATAAAAATGAAGAATTAAGAATAGAGAATGCAGAATGTAGGGGGTTAATATATTAAACCCAACCAAAAAAAATATAATTATTTTCTCTTTTTTCCTTTTGCTTATCTTCATCAATAATTTATCATACTCAAAGTGGAAGAACCATTTTTTATTTTTTACTTATTTTATGAATAATTCCCGTCAATTAGCTTTTCTGGCGTTACAAAATATTTATCAACAAAAGGCTTATACTGATATTGCCTTAGAGAGAGTTTTTGCTAATTTTTCTGTTTCTCCTTCTAATCGTCACCTCGTCTCTGAGTTAGTATATGGTATCGTGAGACGCAAACGCACTTTAGATAGTCTTATCAATCAATTAGCGACAAAAAAAGCGACTCAACAACCCTTAAATTTGCGAATTATCCTCCACATTGGTTTATATCAATTACGGTATCTCGATAAAATTCCCGAGTCGGCGGCGGTGAATACTAGCGTTGATTTAGCGAAAGAAAATGGCTTGTCTAAACTGTCAGGAGTAGTAAATGGCATCCTTCGATCGTACCTTAGATTATCCCAGAAAGAAGACCCTTTAATTTTACCCGATGATTTTATTCCCCGTTTAGGAGTTAAATATAGTTTTCCAGACTGGATAGTTTCCCTTTTTATGGAACAATTTAACCTCAAACAAACTAAAAAATTATTAGAATGGTATAACCAAACTCCCAGTATCGATTTAAGAGTTAATACCTTAAAAACTTCCAGGGAAAATCTACAGGAAATATTATTAAATAATGATATAGAAACAACTTTTTTACCTCATCTTCCTCAAGGTTTAAGACTAACAAAATCCGCAGGAAATATCACTCAATTAGACTGTTTTAAAGAGGGTTTATTTACTATTCAAGATGGTAGCGCCCAACTTGTCGCCCATTTTCTCAATCCTCAACCCCATGAAACTATTATCGATGCCTGTGCCGCCCCTGGGGGAAAAACTACTCATATCGCTGAGTTAATGGAGGATACTGGTACTATTATAGGGTTCGATCGATACTCCTCCAGATTAAAAAAGGTAACGCAAAACGCCGAAAGACTGAAGTTAACATCTATTAAAACGATGGAAGGGAATGTGGAATCAATCAATTGGGAAAATGAAGTTGATAGAGTATTAGTAGATGTACCCTGCTCAGGGTTAGGCACATTACATAAAAATCCTGATATTCGTTGGCATAAAAAACCAGAAGATATAGAAGTATTGACACAATTACAAAGTCAAATCCTCGAAAATAGTGCAAAATGGGTTAAAAATGGGGGCGTATTAGTTTATTCTACCTGTACCTTAAATAAACAAGAAAATGAAGATATAATCAATCAATTTTTACAAAATAATCCCTCATGGAAACTAGCTGACAAAAATAATGATTCAATGTCGAATTTTTCGATAGTATCAAAGGGGATAGTAAAAATATTTCCACCTGTAGATGATATGGATGGATTTTTTATGGCTAAATTAATCAAAGGAGACTGACATTATGACACCAGAAAATAAAACAAAATTGCTCATCAAAATTTTAGTAGGTACAGCGTGGCTTGATGGTATTATTCAACCCCAAGAAAGAAAATATTTGCAAAAAGTTGTTACTGAAAATAACTTTAATGATGATGCCGAAATTAAGTCTTTACTGTCAGAAATTAAACCTGTTAATCCTAGTCAATGTTATGAATGGTTAGAAGAATATTTAGGTAAAAATCCTACTATTAAAGATTATGAAAATTTATTCGGCGCTATTAGTACATTGATTTATAGCGATGGTGATGTGCATACTCAAGAAGCAAAATTATTGAATCGTTTACAAAATTTAGATCCTAATACTCAAACTAAAAAATCTATTCTTGATCAAATTTTAAGTTCAGTAAGGCAATTATATCAGAAATCGATCGCCAATAATTAGGGTTTGCTCAATAAAGTATTTTGATGAAGAAAGGTATTGGAGAGGGTATTCCCTATTCCCTCTTTCAATCAGTAAATATAGATACTTCCTAGCTTAGGAATGAGGACAATCCGCTATAACTTTTAGATGATGGTAATTTTGTCATGGGTAAAAGCTAAACCAGTATTTAAAGTAGCAATCCGTACCGCAGAAGTAGTAGCATTACCATCCACATCAAAGAATAAACCACCATTGTTGGAATTATAAAAGAAACGGTGATTTGTAGTACTTGCTGAAGAACCAACACGGAAGCGATTAGCGGATAAAACTCCTAATGGTAAACCACCGCCAAAGCCACTACGACTAATTAAAATTGTATCTTCAGTGACATTAAAATCGGTAATTCTGTCAACCCCCTCATTAGGAGAATTAAAGCGGAAAAAGTCATTACCCCCTCCTCCAGTCAGGGTATCATTACCTGTACCACCGATGAGGGTATCATTACCCCCTCCTCCAGTCAGGGTATCATTACCTGCACCACCGATAAGGGTATCATTACCATAGCCACCATTAAGGCGATTATTGCCACTGTTACCCACAATGCGATTAGGAAGATTATTACCGGTCCCGTTTGTGTTACTACTCCCACTTAAGATTAAGTGTTCTACATGGTTAGGTAAAGTATAGGTGATAGTCGATCGAACCGTATCAATTCCTTCATTGAGATTTTCGACAACTCGATCGTTCCTATTGTCCACATAGTAGGTATCATTTCCTTTACCCCCTATCATTGTATCTGCACCGATACCACCATTGAGGATATTATTGCCACTGTTACCCCTGATGACGTTATTTAATCTGTTTCCCCTACCATTGATATTTGCTGTACCACTTAAAGTTAAGTTTTCTACATGGTTAGGTAAAGTATAGGTGATAGTCGATCGAACCGTATCAATTCCTTCATTGAGATTTTCGACAACTCGATCGTTCCTATTGTCCACATAGTAGGTATCATTTCCTTTACCCCCTATCATTGTATCTGCACCGATACCACCATTGAGGATATTATTGCCACTGTTACCTCTGATGACGTTATTTAATTCGTTTCCCGTACCATTGATATTTGCTGTACCACTTAACGTTAAGTTTTCTACACCCGATGGAAGGCTAGTAGTAACATTAGATTCAAGAGTATCCGTAATCGTAATAGTAGTAGTTCCAGTACCGATAACTCCATTAGTAGGGTTAAAGAGGTTTAATGTAAAGTTTTCATCGGGTTCACTGATATTGTCATTCAGGATGGGTACGTTAATTGTTTTACTGGTTTCACCTGCATTGAAAGTTAGAGTTCCCATGGTGCTAGTATAGTCTGAACCTGCCATCGCAGTACCATTAGCGGTAGCATATTGAACCTTTACGGTTTGAGTAGTGGCTTGGGATAAAGAAACAGTGATAACGGCATTTTGAGGACTCGTTAAACCGAGTTATCCATTGACTCCCCATCGAAAATTACATCATTCAGTAGTCCAGTTCGATCGAAATGTGAAAATAATTTGTTTTCCATTGTTAATGACCTTTTTTTACTATTGAATTTAGTGTATATATATTTACATAAAAAAGTATCCAAAAAAAATAAGAGCAGAATCTTTAATTTCTACCCTCATTTCTCTCGGATATGATCCGATATGATATTTTATTATGATAAACCTGCATTAGTACCAGGACGACCAGTTACCAATTTTACCTTAACAATAGAGCCACCCATTTTCTGGATTCTTTGTTGCTCTTTAAACCAGTTATCATAAGGAACTAATTTAGTAAAGTAAGTGTTTTGTAACTCTCTTTGAGTTCTAATTCTGGTTTGACTAGGCACACAAGCGGTGACTTGAAACATTCTCATGGGGATTTATCTCCTTGATGATTAAATCTCGTATTTAATTTTTTATCTATCGAGCCACGAAACTATCTCGATCGAACTGGTTAAAATAAAGTTATTTTAAAAATTTTTATGACAACGGTTAGGAGTCGAGAGTCAATACCAAATCAATTAAGCCGTAAAACAGTCTAACTAAACTAGCACTCACTCCAGACATTCCTAACCTTAGTTAAGTTTTAAGCGTCAATAAATTAGCTTAAACCAGAGCTGATGTAGTCTAAGTAAACACCAAGTTCTTTACCAGCATCAGAACCAACTAAACTAGCCGCAACTTCTTTGATTGCTTGGATAGCTTGAATGGTGGAGCTAATGGGTACACCTAAAGAGTTGTAGGTTTCTTTTAAACCATTTAATACGCGCTCATCTAAGATGGAAGCATCCCCAGCTAACATAGCATAGGTAGCATAACGGAGATAGTAGTCTAAGTCACGAATACAAGCAGCGTAACGACGAGTGGTGTACATATTACCACCGGGGCGGGTTACGTCAGAGTATAATAAGGATTTAGCTACAGCTTCTTTAACGATGGTAGCAGCGTTAGCACTGATAACACTAGCCGCACGGACACGGAGTGAACCACTTTGGAAGTAGCCTTTTAATTTGCCTAAAGCATTAGCGTCGAGGTACTTACCTTGTACATCGGAAGAGTTGATTACAGCAGTAATTGCGTCTTGCATTGTTATGTTCCTTTCTACTTAATAAAGTTTTGTGTTGTTTTTTTTGCAGGACTAAAATTATTTAGCACCAAATAGGATTTAGGGATTGTTGACTAAAACCTATTGTAAAGCTCCGATTACATAATCGAAGTAAGCAGCAGCTTCACTAGCATCATCAGAAGATAGAAGTCCAGTTGCAACTTCTTTAGCTTCACGGATACTTTGAGCTACTGCACCAGTGTCAGTACCTAAAGATTTGTACATTTCTTTAACGCCAACTAAACCGATTTCTTCAACGGGAGTAACGTCACCTGCTACTACTCCATAGGTGATAAGACGTAGATAGTAGTCAATGTCACGTAAACAGGTAGCGGTCATTTCTTCACCATAAGCATTTCCACCAGGGGAAACAACATCAGGGCGTTTTTGGAATAAACGATCACCAGCTTCTTTAACAATGCGTTCACGAGCGCCAGTTAAGGTTTCAGCGATGCGTAAACGAGCTTCACCGGAGGTAACGAATGCTTTGATTCTGTCTAATTCACCGGGGCTTAAATAACGTGCTTCTGCGTCAGCATTCACGATAGATTTCGTGACGATACTCATTGATGGATTCCTCCAAACAAAATATTAAATAGTATTGATTAATTTAACCAGATTTTTGATTCCACTGGATTGGAACTTAAGAAAGTCCTATCATATCGATAGTTTTTTCTTTTCATCAGTATAACCGAGAAAGGTTATTTTTCCTGATTTACTTGGGAAAATATATAATTTTTCCTTCGCAGAATCATTGTGCCGTATCAAGTCCACTTTTGCTTAATTTTCTTAATACTTTTTAACATTTAATTTATGGGCAAGTTTAGTTATTTGTTGTGTTTGCTGTTGAAAATCATTTTCACACCGCCATCGGGGCTTAAAACTACTCCCCTTCTTTTGGGTTTAATGGGTTTATTGTCCACTAAAGTTAAATCATAGTTGGTAATAATATGCGCGATCGAAAGTTTCATTTCATACAAGGCTAAAACTTCCCCTAAACAACGCCTAACGCCACCACCAAAAGGCATAAATTCATAGGGAGAATATTGACGATGTAAGAATCTTTCGGGGTTAAATTGATACGCTTCAGGATATAAATCTTCTCGATGATGAGTTAAATAAATACATCCCAATAATACTGTGTCTTTGGGAATTTTTTGCCCTAATAATTCCGTGTCAGTCATCACCTGTCGAGGAAAAGTCAACATCGCTACGGGATGAACCCGCAAGGTTTCATTACATACCGCCGTTAAATAGGGTAGTTTAAAAATATTAGCACTTTGTTGATCAGAATTTTCTTTTAGTTCCGTGAGTAATTTTGTTTTGACTTCTGGGTGACGATGTAACCAATATAACCCCCATGTCATAGCGATGGCGGTTGTTTCATGTCCAGCAAACAACATTAACATTAATTCATCTCGTAATTCTTGGTCACTCATACCTTGCCCTTCTTCATCCACTGCCGTTAGTAAAGTAGAGAGAATGTCGGTGTTGTCTTGGTAATTTTCTTGACGACGTAAGTTTATTTCATGGTAAATTAACTCATCTAATGCCATTCTAGTACGAATAAAACCACCCCAAGGACTCCATGCCCCTAAGTCTGTTTTTAGCCAATCATAGAATAAAAAACTAATGTTAATAGGGTTATTAAATCGATCGAGAATAGCTTTAATTAACTTTTTGATTTTATCAAATCGATCGCCTTCGGATAAGCCAAAAACAATCTTCATAATCACTTGTAAGGAGATTTCCTGCATTAATTCTCTAGCAATAAAAACCTCTCCTTGTTTTAAAGTACTGAAAACATTATCAGTAATTTCTATAATTAAATCTGCATAAATTTGCATCCTGTCAGCATGAAAAGAAGGCATCAATAATTTTCTTTCTCGTTTATGTTTTTCCCCGTCTAAAGACAATAATGAAGATAAACCGACTACGGGAGTCAAAATATTATTTAATTCACCATTAGCAAAAAATTGTTGTCGATCGTTGGTTAAAATTTGTTGTATAGCTTGGGGATGACTCACAAAAACTAAGGAATCATTGCCTAAACCTGATACATTAGCGGTGAAAATATCTTGTTGTTGTTTATAGGCATCATTCAAATAGCCGACAGGATCGAGTATCCATTGAATTTTTTGTTGAATGATAGGAGTTTTTAAAGGATTGATGACAGTCATAAGTTAGTTTGCATTTAAGTTTACTGATGATACTAGGGAAAAGGGAAGAGCGGATTTGGGAAGAGTTAAGAATCAGTTATTTTTAAGACTTAATAAAAACTGTAAGTTAAATGCGTCTTGTCATAAATAAGATAATTGCTATTTATTTATTTTTATTGCCTACTATAGCACTTGATAATTACATTAGCTCGAACTGAGGTTTTTTTGACTTTTTTAATAAAATTAATAGCGTGGGTCTTCTTTGTACATTAAGATAAAGAATAATCAAAATTAGGTTACAGATCGTGGAAATATCCCAAAGTGTTCAATTTATTGCCTTCGTTATCCTATCTGTATTAATGATAGGTGCAGCGTTAGGAGTTGTTTTATTCGATAACATCGTTTACTCTGCTTTCCTCTTGGGGGGAGTTTTTATGAGTATCTCTGGCTTATATATCCTACTCAATGCAGATTTTGTCGCCGCCGCCCAAATCTTAGTCTATGTGGGTGCTGTGAACGTACTTATTTTGTTTGCAATTATGTTGGTTAATAAAACTGAAAATTTCCAACAAGTGAAAGGGCGACTGATTCGTCAAGTTTCCACCGCTTTAGTTTGTCTCGGTTTATTTGCTTTATTAAGTACAATGGTATTAGTTACCCCTTGGCAATTATCGAGTATTTCTCCTGCGGTGATTGAAAATACGATCGTGACTATTGGTAAACATTTCTTTAGCGATTTTCTCTTACCTTTTGAAATTGCCTCTGTTTTACTGTTAATGGCAATGGTAGGGGCAATTATTTTAGCGCGTAGGGATTTAATACCTGAAGCCAAACAAACTAGAGAAATTTATACCACTTCTCTCACCCTTCCGGAAAAACCTAGAGATTTAATTTCTACAGGCAACGATTAAAAATTTAGAATTTAGAATTTAGAAGTAAATTTTTTCTCTCCTAGCTTATCAGCGTCAGTCCAAATAATCACATTTCTACACAACAATAATCAATTCTAAAATGGAAATACAATTACAATATTTTTTAATATTAGCCGCCGCTTTATTCTGTATCGGCATCTATGGCTTAATTACCAGTCGTAACGCTGTACGAGTTTTAATGTCGATCGAACTGTTACTCAATGCTGTTAATCTTAATTTAATGGGATTTTCTAATTTTTTAGATCCTAGTGAAATTAAAGGACAAGTATTTGCAGTATTTGTAATTACTATCGCCGCCGCCGAAGCCGCCGTAGGTTTAGCGATTATCTTAGCTATTTATCGTAACCGTGACACCATAGATATGGAACGTTTTAATTTATTAAAATGGTAAGATACTAATACAATCTGATTTCAATATAAAATTTTCAGTAGCGTAAAGGTGTCAGGTTAAATCTGATGCCTTTCTATTTTGGTGAAAAATCCAGCATTTTTAATTCTTTATACAAATATAACCGATTACCCATTACCTATTATTTCCCTACCCTATAACTTTTCGTTATGAAACTAAAATTCAGTATTTCCAGAGTTTCACAAAAAATAATTTCCTTTTCCGTAGGAGTAGGGATGACAATAATGACAATGGGAGTTTTTCAAATATTAGTTAATCAGGAAAGACAACAAATTTCTTATTTAATCAAAAGTGACTTAGTTTCTTTAAGAAATCAAATTACAGCAGAATTAAAGACAAGAATTTCCGCTATAGAAAGAATGAGTCAACGTTGGAATAATGAAAATGGTACTCCTGAATATCAGTGGCGCTTGGATGCAAAAAATTATATTAAAGATTATTCTGGTTATCAGGCTATTGAATGGGTGGATAGAGATTTATATGTACGTTGGATAGTACCAGAAAAAGGCAATGAAAAAGCCAAAAATTTATACTTAGCTTTTGAAGAAAATCGTAAAAATGCCCTGCAAAAATCTATCAATACTCGCCAAACTTATATTAGTAAAACCCTTGATTTAGTACAAAATACTAAAGGTTTTATTGTCTATAGTCCGATATTTTTAGAGCAAAAAGATAATGAATTTGATGGTTTTATTCTAGGGGTATTTAAAACTAATAATTTATTTTATTATTTGTTCCGTCAACAAGTTTTTAAAGGTTATCAAATATTTATTTATCAGGAAGGGAAATTAATCCATAGTACTATCCATTCTCCTCCTAAAGATAATCTTGATTGGCAACAGTCGATCGAACTAAATTATAGAGGAATTAATTGGGAAATTATCATGATTCCTAGTAATTATTTCTTGGCTTTATATCAAACTAATTTACCCTATATTATCTTCATTATTGGTTGTATATTATCGTGGTTATTAGCAAGTATAATTTATTTATTATTTGAATTTCATCTTAAAAATATATTACTAAGGGAAGCAAAACAACAAGCGGAAGTTGCTAACAATGCAAAAAGTCAATTTTTAGCGATGATGAGTCATGAAATTCGGACACCTATGAATGGAGTTATTGGTATAACTAATTTATTGAAAGATACTCCTTTAAATCCTCAACAAAAAGACTTTGTGGAAATTATCAGGCATAGCAGTAAAAGTTTGCTGACGATTATTAATGATATTCTCGATTTCTCTAAAATAGAATCAGGACAATTTCAATTAGATAATAAGCCTTTTTTATTAGAAGAATGTATTAAAGATACTATCAGTTTATTAAATTTTCAAGCGGTGGAAAAAAATCTTAGTTTAAATTATTCTATTGATTCTACATTACCTAAAATGTTAATGGGAGATGGTATTAGACTAAGACAAATTTTAATTAATTTAGTGGGCAATGCCTTAAAATTTACCCATAGTGGAGAAGTTAATATTAATGTACATTTGAAAAATATTTATGAAGAAAATGACCCTAAAAAATATAGAATATTATTTGGGGTAAAAGATACTGGTATTGGCATTTCTTCTGAAAATATTGATAAATTATTCAAGCCTTTTTCTCAGGTGGATAGTTCCCATAATAGGAAATATGGCGGTACTGGTTTGGGGTTAATCATTAGTAAAAATTTAACGGAACTTATGGGGGGACAAATGTGGGTAGAAAGTAAAGAAAATGTTGGTTCTACTTTTTATTTTACTATCTTAACTTCTCATGTATCAGAATCTAAATCATTGCTCGATCGAACGATAAATAATACGAATAATAATGTCGATAATAACCCCAATATCACTATAAATAGTGATATATTATCTCTAAAAATTTTGTTAGCAGAAGATAATCCTATCAACCAAAAAGTAGCATTATTAATACTTAAAAAACTAGGTTATGAAGGAGATATTGCCGAGAATGGAAAAGAGGTTATTAAAAAGGTTAAAAATCAACAATATGATGTTATTTTAATGGATATGCAAATGCCAGAAATGGATGGTTTAGAAACTACTAAATGGATTCGTAATAACTTACCCGAAAAAACTCAACCTTATATTATTGCTATGACAGCTAATGCCTTGACAAGCGATCGAGAAATGTGTTTATCTGCGGGAATGAATGATTATCTTAGTAAACCCTTTGCTTTGGAATTATTGAAAGAAAAGTTAACCCACGTTGAACAATTACTTGTACAAAAGTTATAGTGAAAATAATCTTTATATTTGTTTTTTTGTTTAATCTTAGAAAACTTATTACTTGTAAGCTAAATCGATTCACGTTAAATTTTATCTCTAAATGAGGTAATATCAAGTTATGAATAAAAATCCTTCTTTTTGGAAAGTAGCAATTATTGCATTAATTTTAGATCAACTTACTAAATATTTAATCGTTATTAATTTTGACAATATTGGCGATACTATACCCATCTGGAATGGGGTTTTTCATTTTACCTATGTACAAAATACAGGAGCGGCTTTTAGTGCGTTTCAAGGAGGGGTAAGTTGGTTACGATGGTTGTCTTTATTGGTTAGTCTTGGTTTAATGGTAGGTGCATGGGTAGAGAAATTTCCTCTTATCGAGCAGTTAGCTTATGGTTTTATTTTAGCAGGGGCTTTCGGTAATGGGATCGATCGATTTTTGTTTGGTTATGTAGTGGATTTTCTTGATTTTCGTCTCATTAATTTTCCTATTTTTAATGTCGCTGATATTTGTATTAATATTGGCATTATTTTATTAATTTACAATACCATTAAACTTTATAAAAAATAGTTTATAACTTAATTTTTCTTCCTAATTTTTATGGATTTATCCCTTGTTATTCCTATCTACAATGAAGCTGAAAATATCCCCCTTCTTATAGGTGCTATTACTGAAGGCTTAAAAGATACCAGCTATGTTTATGAAATTATTTGTATTGACGATGGTTCGATCGATAACTCCGTAGAGATATTAAAAGATATAGCGAAAACAAATCCTCATGTTAAAGCCATAATTTTAAGACGTAATTATGGACAAACTCCAGCCATAGCGGCAGGTTTTGAAAATGCCACTGGGAAGGTTATAATCACCCTTGACGGGGATTTACAAAATGATCCAGCCGATATACCCTTATTATTAAACAAATTAGACGAAGGTTATGATTTAGTGAGTGGTTGGCGCAAAAATCGTCAAGACAACACCTTAACTCGTCTATTACCCTCAAAAATCGCCAATGGAATCATCAGTAAAATAACGGGAGTAAAGTTAAACGATTATGGTTGCTCGTTAAAAGCCTATCGTAGTGAATTGATTGCTGATTTAAACTTATACGGTGAATTGCATCGTTTTTTACCTGCTTTAGCCTATATTGAAGGAGCAAAAATCACCGAAATTCCTGTTAATCATCATGCAAGGCGTTTTGGTAAAAGTAAATACGGTTTAGATCGGACTTTTCGGGTAATAATGGATTTACTAACAGTTTTTTTTATCAAAAAATTTCTTACTCGCCCGATGCACGTCTTTGGCTTTTTCGGGCTATTTTCTCTGATTATAGGGGTAATAATTGGTACTTATCTTACTTTTCTCAAACTAGGATTAGGTAAGAGTATAGCCGATCGACCTTTACTGATATTATGTGTATTATTAATCTTAACAGGAGTGCAGTTATTTTGTTTTGGATTATTAGGAGAATTGATGATGCGCACCTATCATGAATCGCAACAACGTCCTATCTATCGAATTAGAGAAATAATTAAAGATTGCTAAAAAAATTATAAGTTATGAGGTAGATGATTTTCAAATCTTAATATTATCGATAAAAACTTAATTATTTAATTCCTCAAAAGCATTTAATATTTAAGTATAAAATAGGTGAAAAATTATGAGTAAAACAGTTATTATCGATCCCGTTACTCGTATCGAAGGACACGCTAAAATCTCTATTTATTTAGATGACAATGGAGAAGTCAACGATGCCCGTTTTCATGTGGTAGAGTTTCGGGGTTTTGAGAAATTTTGCGAAGGTCGCCCCATGTTTGAAATGGCAGGAATTACTGCTCGTATTTGCGGTATTTGCCCTGTTAGTCATCTTCTCGCCTCCGCTAAAACTGGGGATAAAATCTTAGGGGTAAAAATCCCCCCAACGGGCGAAAAATTGCGTCGCATGATGAATTTAGCCCAACTTACGCAATCCCATGCCCTTTCTTTTTTCCATCTCAGTAGCCCTGATTTTCTTCTTGGTTGGGACTCCAATCCTGCTACCCGTAACGTTTTTGGCTTGATGAGTGCCGATCCAGATTTAGCCCGTGCAGGTATTCGTTTACGCGCTTTTGGTCAAAATATCATTGAAATACTCGGAGCTAGAAAAATTCATGCCGCATGGGCAGTGCCGGGGGGAGTTCGATCGCCCTTAACCGAACATAATCGCCAGTGGATTGAAGAAAATTTGCCCGAAGCGAAGGAAACCACCACCTTAGCTTTAAATCTCTTAAAAAGGCTCTTAGATAGCGAATTAAGCTCAGAAATCGACATATTTGGTAAATTTGACTCCCTGTTTATGGGCTTAGTCGCCCCCGATGGCTCATGGGAACATTATGGAGGACATTTACGATTCATCGACAGTCAAGGCAATATCGTTGCCGATGGTTTAAGTGAAGACGACTATCAAGACTTTCTTGGGGAAGCCGTAGAAAATTGGTCTTATCTCAAATTCCCTTACTATAAACCTTTAGGCTATCCTAATGGTATCTATAGAGTGGGTCCCCTTGCTCGTTTAAATGTGTGCGATCGAATTGGTACACCCCAAGCGGATAAAGAATTACAAGAGTTTCGTCATCGTGCAGGAAGCCGTGTAGCAACCTCATCATTCTTCTATCATTACGCTCGTTTAATCGAGATTGTCGCTTGTTTAGAAGCCATAGAAAACTTAATACACGATCCCGACATTTTGTCAACCAGAGTAAGGGCAGAGGCAGGAATTAACTACTTAAAAGGAGTAGGAGTAAGTGAAGCCCCCAGAGGCACACTTTTTCATGATTATGAAGTGGATGAAAACGGCTTAATCAAAAAAGTTAACCTTATCATTGCCACTGGGCAAAATAACCTCGCCATGAATCAAACCGTCACTCAGATAGCCAAACACTACATTCATGGAGAAGAAATCCCCGAAGGAATGTTAAATCGTGTAGAGGCGGGTATTCGTTGTTTTGATCCCTGCTTAAGTTGTTCGACTCATGCTATCGGACAAATGCCATTACACATAGAATTAGTGGATTATGAGGGTAAAGTTATCAACGAAATCTACAAAAACTAATTGATAAATATTGGTTCGTAGTAAGCTCTTTAGAGCTTTAAAATCTATATTTATATTAAACTCTTGAGAGCTTAAAAATCTGTCAAGAAAAAAGGCTAAAGCCTTAACTACGAACCGTGAATAAGAGGTAAAATTATGGTCAAAGAAAACTTATATTTATGTATGGGATCAGCTTGTCATCAACTGGGAGTTTATGAAGTTTTACCCCAGATACAATCATTAATCAATGAATATAATTTGAACGATAAAGTAGAATTAAAAGGTTCATTTTGTTTAGAAACTTGTAGCAGTGGTATTGTGATGAAATTTAGAAATAAACACTTTATTCACATTAGCCCTCAGAATTTAGAAGACAAGTTTTTAAGAGAAATATTACCCTTAATTAACCTTAGTAAGAGATAATTAAAAATATTCATAAACTTAAAAATTATACGATCGAACATTAAGAAATATTTTCTAAAATATCGTTAATTTGTTGCTTTAATATTTGTAAATCATTTTTAACAATTTTCCAAACTAAGTTTAAGTCAACTCTAAAATATTCATGGACAATTAAATTTCTAAAATCTGCTATTTTTACCCATAAAATTTGTGGATATTTTGCTTTGAATATTTCAGATGTTGCACTACTAGCCTCCCCGATAATTTGCAAATTATGAATAATCCATGTCTGGATTAATTCTTCTTCATAAAATTCTTTTTCACCTCTCACAGAATATTTCTCTATTTTTTCAATACATTCTTGAATATCTCTAATTCTTTCACTGTCATCTCTCATAAACTAATTGCCTCCCGAAATACTCTATCTTTGATTCTTTCTTTTAAACCATCGCTAGTGACAACATCAACTTTTCCTCCCAAAAAATCCTGTAAATCATGGATTAATCCCACAGGAAACCAAGGAGTAATTTTATTGATGTCATAATCAATTAAGATGTCAATATCACTTTTTTCGTCCGCCTCTCCTCTTGCAATCGAACCAAATATACGCACATTATAAGCGCCATGTTTAAGGGCGATGGCAATTATTTCTTCCCGTTTTTCTTTGAGTAATTTTATATCCATAGTTTTCCTAATGTCTGTAATAATATCATTATAAACTATAAGAATTAAACAGCTTCTCAACATGATTTGATATTCTTTTTGATAGATGAAATTTAGGGCTAACAACAGTTAACAAAAATTTACTTAATTCTTTTTAAAATTACTCATTTATAATGCTAAA